>JAUVUV010000448.1 GCA_030604975.1 Candidatus Glassiibacteriota bacterium
AAAGAATTTTATAACTAAAAGAAACAAAAGTTAATTCCGAATCTGTCTCTTTTACTTCGCTGGCTTGGGAGGTCGCCTCGTGCTCAGGGCACACCCTGAGCACGAAAGGCATGCCGGATGTTGGAACATCTATCAGGGCATCGATGGAAATTATTTATCATCTACACGCTACCTCTTTTATGTCCTCTAGCCACGAGACTTCACTAAGAGGCGAGGCATGCCTCGCCCTGTTCGGACGACCAATCGGTCGCCCCTACGGGCCTTTTTCACCTGGAATTATGCTTGATTGAATAATTCCAGTTAAATAAAGGTAATACTCCCGTAGAAAGGACCCTGTTAAGGCTTGTGGCAATTTATGAATAATTCAGGTTTAAGTTCTCCAAGGTCTTGTATTGGTACTTTAAGTACTATTTACAAAAACGCATTCAAGATTTATGATGAACAGGTCAAAACTTAGATTGAATTTTATCACTTTTACCAAAGCAGTTTAAATGCGGCGAATATTTCAAGCTAAATACCTTTGGTGTTACAAGCCGACACCCTTTCTGCCTGTACTTTACACGCTCCTGACTCTATCGGTGGGGTTTTTTCCTTTACATGGCCAGGTTAGAAAAAAGCCCGAGGTGCCGGACATTATCAACGAGCCTTATTACCCGGAATGGAAAGCGCCGGAAGCTCAGGAAACAACCGACTCTGACAAGGCCTCGGAGAGGATGCTGCTCCAGGCCTGCCGTCTGCTGGCCTCAGGCGACACCCTCGGGTTCGAAAGGAGTTATGCCGCAGCGCTGAGTGAAGCGGGAAAAGAAGGTGATTTCACCAGGATTTTCCAGGAAGCGGAACTTATTTTTACGCCGTGGGAAAGAGTCAAATGGGATGAGCTTGCAAGCCCCGCCGAGCGAGCGGAATTTTTCCGAATCTTCTGGAAAGTCCGCGATCCGGACCCGATCTCGTTCCAGAACGAGAGACTTGTTAACTATTACATTCAATTGCTGGATAAAGGTTTGCTCAGCGTTCCGGGTGGAATGGCCTGGATCAAGAGCCAGATGCAGGCCGGCGTTTTCACTGATCCTCTTCCCGCATTCCACCATGACTACTACGGAGCTGATTTCCGCAGTTCCGACGGACGATTGGAGGTAGAGTTCTATCAGTCAGCGCCGGTTGGGGCCGCACCTCAGGAGAAAGGACCCGAGGCAGCCTTTGCCTTCTACGACAGCAGTTGGGTGGAACTGGCCCGGGACAGCACCACCTCGAGAAAGATTACCACGGATAAGGACACACTCTGGTTTGCAACGCACAAGATATTCTCGGACTCTGGAAAATTCTATTACGTCCTGCGCATGGATATTCCGGGACATCGTGCCGTTAAAAGGAACATTATCCGGCTTAAGTCATACCCGGAAAACGAGCTTAGCCTGAGCGGGATTATTCTCGGCACCCCATCATCACCAGGAGACCAGGCCCACAGCCGCAGGGGGGTGGAGATTCTGCCCAAGCCGTCACTTATATTTACTTCAGGCGAGACAATCATGGTTTATTTCGAGATTTACGGCCTGAAGAAAGACTCCGAAGGCAGTCGTTCTTTCCGCGAATATGTCACGGTGAGCCTGGTCAAATATCAGGAAATGGATCGATCATCGAGTTTCAGCGGAAATATTGAGGAACTTATTTCCTGGGATGGAAACCTTTTGAACAGCCTCACCATCGCCTTTGACCGGCATCCCCTGGAGCCGAGCGGCCCGGTGGCCGAACATTTTATTATCGATACCAAAGAGCTTGTACCCGGCCACTACCGCCTGTTTCTTCAGGTGACCGATAACAGCAACAACGAAGAACAAGAAGTTACCTGGTATTTCAATCTTATCCGCAGAGATAGTAAATAGTCTAATTTGCTGCTTATCTCGCTCTGAACCGACCGGGGATCTCACGTGTCAGACCAAATCCGAAAACTGTCAATTAACCAATCCCGTAGTCGGTTCAGGTGGGGAGGGGGGGAGGAAAAGGCGAAAAGCCTAACGCTCACTTTCCAGCGCCAGCCCTCGGAACAGTCCGGACCGGTAGCCGAGCATTTTGAGATCGACACCTCAGAGCTGCTCCCCGGCAACTACAGCCTTCAACTCGAAATTGTTGACAATAGCAGCAAAGCGAAAAAAGAAGTCACCTGGTATTTCGATCTCGCGCTAAAAAAATTGAATAGAGATAATTGATTGCTCCTGGAAGACCATAATTGCCGCAAGCCGGTTTCTTGCGCTGTTTCGAGAACTGTCCTATGGAAGGATAAACCAGATGAAACACGAAAGAGGATTGATTATCAGGTACTCATTATTATTACTCTTACTTGCGGCATTCGGCTGGTTCTGCGCTGAATCGCCGCCCGAAACCAGGCAAAGCCGCTCAGAGAGCTTTCGCTTCCGCCACCATTTTATCCAGCAGAAACTGGAAGGTGATGCCTGGGGCCAGACCTCTCTGGCTGATGTGGACCGTGATGGGGATCTCGATTTCGTGCTGGGCCGACGTAACGGGTTGATCCTCTGGTACGAATACAACCCGCCAGGCTCCTGGCACAGGCACCTAATCGGCGAACGGTCGCCCTCAGATGTCGGAGGGCTGATGCTCGATGTGGACGGAGACGGCTGGCTGGACATGGTGGCCGGAGGAACCTGGTACAAGAATCCGGGAAATAAAACTGCCGGCCTATGGCAGGAGCATGTTTTCGACTCCAAGCTTCATTCGGTGCACGATATAATTGCAGCCGACCTGGACGGAGACAACCGGCCGGATCTGGTCACGATGGCAGGGGAAATGGAAGGAGTTACCCGCTCGGCGGCCAAGGACCTTC
>JAUVUV010000184.1 GCA_030604975.1 Candidatus Glassiibacteriota bacterium
GCAGAGCAATACGATCAACCATCTTTCTCTTGATAAAACCGGAAAACTCTGGATCAGCACCGAGGGCGGCGGAGTCGCGGTACTGAACCGTGACTCGCTGACAACCTACCGCACAGAGCAAGGCCTGCCCTCGAACCAGGTTCAGTCCACGGCCCACGAACCGGACGGCACGGCCTGGATCGCGACTAAAAATGGACTTGCACGCATCAGGAACGGGCAAGTAATCTTGCTGGATGCCGATGAACAGGAGCCCGGCTTCCGCTTCCCAGGGGATTATCACTTCACCTCTGTCAAGTTCACCCGCGACGGTTCGCTCTGGGCCGCTACCTACGGCTATGGCGTGTGGCAGAGAGAACCCGGCGGCCAGTGGAAACGTTATACTGTGGAAAACGGGTTGAGTGCCAACGTGGTTTATGCAATCGCGGAGGGTAGTGACAGGAGGCTGTTTTTCGGCACCGAGATGGGCCTGAGCCTTTTCGACGGCACCAACTGGCGCTCATACAGCGCCTCCGATGGCCTCAATCCGGGTGCGATAAGAGCCGTGACAGCAGGCATCGGCGGCTCGCTATGGCTTGCCAGTGTCGATCAGGGCGTGATCTGTTACGACCTGAGCCGCTTTCTCCCCCCTGAAACCTATATTCGCACTCCCGGCGAAGCAGTGGTGGGGCTGGATGCGGAAAAACGCAATCTTCAGCTCATGGCAGCAGATGGTTCTGAAGTCCCGATATCCGGCACCAATACTCCTGTGGGCAGATATTATCTTGACGGCCGCTACTATCTCTCTACCAGCGTAAAAACGGCAGCAGATACGGTCAAGGAAAACAGGCTGACCCTGTCTGCTACGGCAATGATACCCTGGTGGAACTCCCCGGCCACCCAGTTCCGCTTCTCGTACAAGCTGGACAGTGCTGCCTGGAGTGAATTCAGCTACGGCGGCACGATCAGCCTTTTCGATCTCGAGCGCGGGACGCACAGGCTACATGTCCAGGCCAAGGGACCGCACCTTCGAATCGATCCCACTCCGGCTGTTTACAGCTTTTACGTTGATATACCCACGATCTGGAGCGACTGGCGAATTTACGCTATCGGTGTTATGGCGGTTCTGATAGTCTGCGCAGTAATCTGGCGCAAGTCTCTGGCCTGGTACTTTAACAGGCTGCGACACCGTCATTTCAAGCCTGTCACCCCCAACCCATTCAAGCCCAGCGCACCGACAGCTGAGAAGGAGCGTTTTTTCGGCCGGGATGAAATCCTCGAATCCCTGGAAGAAATTTTCACCACGGAGCAGGGATCAGTAATTATCCAGGGCAGCGAAAAAATCGGGGTAACCAGTTTTCTGCTTCAAGCAGCCGAGCTGGCCCGGCACGAGGGGATCAACGCGGTTTATCTCGACCTGGGACGCTCGTATTTTGCCGGAGTGGCCTCATTTATTGAACAGCTTCACGTTCAAGTTGCTGAAGTGACAGGTTCAAAGTGGGAAAACTCCGAGGAAGGCGAGATTTCGATAGACAGTTTCCGGGAACTTATTACAAATCTCGGCGCTCCGGTTGTCTTGATTTTCGACAACGCAGAGCTGTTCGGCCGTTTGATTCAGCGGGATGAGGATAGAGGGACTGAACTTCTTTCATGTTTCCGAGAACTGGTGCTTGGCGGCATAGGTGCGAGTTTCTTGTTCGGTCTGGATAGTCTCAAGGTATTCCGGGAGCACGCCGGGGTACTTTTCGACATGAGCCGGGTATTCCGATTAGGCGTGGTAAGCGAAGAGGAAGCCAGGTTGATTATCAAGAAACCTCTCGAGGGGCGGGCCTTTATTCATGACGAAGCTTTGGATTTGCTTGTGCGCCTTTCCGGTGGACACCCCTTCCTTCTTCACAGCCTGGGCAAGGAACTCGTGGAACAGCTTAACCGCCAGCAGACAAACCTTTGTACAATCGGTTCGGCCTCCCGCACTGTAGAAAAGCTTCTCGAAAACCTGCCGATCATGCTCCTGGATCTCTGGGAAGAGCTTACCAAGCGCGAAAAGCTGCTGCTTGCCACCACGGTTTCAGCTAATACTTCCGGATTGAAACATTTCAGTCTCAGTCTGTCTGATATCACTCAAATCCTTGGCTCCCACAGGATTTCCCTTCTCGAGGAAGAGCTTGCCAAAGCCTCGGCTGACCTGGCCCGGAGGGAGCTCATTTTTCTGGAAGATGGCGGCAACCGGATCCGGGTCGAGGACAGCCTGCTCGGCCGCTGGATCGCTGTCAACCAGGACATAGAGCTGATCAACTCTCAGGAGGAATATGATGTCGGCGAGGCGCTGCGCAAGCTTGGTGATGAACTTACTCGTTCCTTCAAGATGGAGGATCTCTCCAGACACGTGCTTGGTTTTCTCGAATCCCTGCTTCATTTCGAATGGAGCGCCCTTCTGACTACGCTGACCCTGGATTCGAGCGGCAGGGAGGTTCCTGTTGCACTTATCGGTAAAACCGGAGCGAGAGCGGAAGAAGTGGAACTGCCGGATATGATATCAAGAGAAAGCCTGGAAAAGCTGAGCATTCAGGGCGAGGCATTGATAGTCCAGGAGAAGGAGGGTACAGAAGACACTGAATCTGTAAACGGTTGGCCTTTCGAAACAGGGACCTTGCTGGTGCCGCTGTTGAGCCGGGGAGCACCCGCGGGGATAATCGCACTGGGAAGAAAGCGGGACGGCGGACGCTACAGCCGCCGGGACAGGATTTTCGTGGAGACAATCGCCGAACAGGTCGCGGTGTCCATGGAAAACGTTCGCCTCTATGAGGAAGAAACCGAAAAAGAGCGCCTGAAACAGGAACTGGAAACAGCGCGTAACATGCAGCTGGCAATCCTGCCGGAGAGAAAACCGGATTTCCCTGATCTGGATATTTACTCCTCCATCAATCCGGCTACCGAAGTCGGAGGCGACTATTTCGATTACACTCTGCTCGATGACGGCAAATTGATGTTTATTATCGGGGATGTGAGCGGGCACGGTATCAGCGCAGGAACCCTGGTTTCGATGTCCAAAAGCTGTATCTACAATCAGATCAGGACCGACTACGGGGTGGAAAAAGTGATGGAGGCGATGAGCGACATGGTCTACGGAGCGTTGAATGAGCGCCTGCTGATGACACTCTGCTATGCGATATTCGATCTCAAAACCCGTACACTCACCTATTCTATTGCGGGGCACCCGTTCCCATACCATTATTCTACTGAGAAACAAACACTCAACGAGCTGGAACTGGCTGCATATCCCCTGGGAGTCAACAGAGAAGCCAGCTTCAAAGTCAAACGGGTGAGATACGCTCTCGGCGATGTTTTCGCTTTTTACTCTGACGGGATAATCGAGGCGGTCAACCCTGAGGGCGAGCAGTTCGGTTTCAGCCGTTTCGAGCAACTGGTGAAAGAGAACAGCGGCCTGGATGCCGAATCGATTAATTTTAATATTACCATGAATTTCCGCGCTTTTCAGAAAGGCGTCCACCAGGACGACGATGTTACCCTGGTGATAATCAAGGCAAAATGAACCGAGATCTTACACATACGAAGGCACTCTCTGGAAAATCCCATTCGTCTTTCAGCCATGCAGCAGAGCTGAGCCGAATCTGCAATATCTTTCTCTCCGGGATAAAAGCCGAACAGGCCTTTGATCAGGCACTCGGGATAATCCGCAATATCTCGGGCTTGGAAAATATTTTCGGGCTGCTTTACCTTTCCGACAGAGGCCTCCTTGAGCCAATAGAGGACAGTGTTAGAAAGGGATTCCCGCCGCTGGAACTCAACAGGAACCTTCTTGGACTTCTTGCAAGCGACCGCAAGGGCTTGGACCTCGGATCGATCGATCTAAAATCGCTTGGCCAGTCCCACCCCTGGTGGCCGTTTTTCGAACTCAATAAAGTACTCCTCGAAAGAGTTCATGCCCGCCTGCTTCTGCCTCTCGGCATGGGCCAGGAGCTTTACGGGATGATTGTGCTGGGGGAAAACGACGAACCGGTTGATTTGGGCCGCGAAGAGCTAATCCTGCTTCAGCTTACCGCAAGACAGGCCGCGCTCGGCCTGGCCCGTTTGAGCCTGATCAAGTCGGTCAAGGACACCAGTCTCAAGACCAGGCTGAAAGCGCTCGAATTGGAAACCCTTCAGGATGTAGGAGTGGCCATTTCGAGCCACCTGGATCTCAACCAGTTGACCAACGAACTTCTTTTACGAACAGTCTCTGTTCTCAATGTAAACCGGGCTATGGTGCTTCTCGATAATCCGGAAGACAGCTCCTCCCCATCACCGGGGCGAATGTATGTTGCAGAGTCGTTCGGCCTGGATGAAGCTGAAACCGAAAAGCTGAATACTTTCGGCGGCAGCAAACTGATACTCGATAACCTGGCAGATATGTCTCACACCATGATCAACGATCCGAAGGAGGCAGGCAGAATATTAGGCTGCCGCAAACTGCTGGTGGTGCCGATCCAGTTCAAGGGTGAACTGTTGGGTGCGATCATGATTGCGGACAAGGAGAGCCGCCACCAGAAGGAGCCGGATTTCGACGAGGACGATCTGAGGCTTTTGACCGCTATGGCCAACCAGGCAGGGACCGCGACCTCCAACGCCAGGCTTTACCGGAACGTGCTCCAGATCAAGAACTACAACGAGAACATCCTGACCAGTATCGCAAGCGGGGTAATCACAACGGACCGGAAAGGACGGATTGTAAGTTTCAATGATTCCGCCGCACGGATTTTTTCTGTCCCTACTGTCCAGGCTGTCGGGATGCAAGTGGAGGCCCTTTTCGAGTCGATTGGCCTGGATTCTCTCGCCGCCCAGCTCGAGGCAACCCTTAAGGAAAAAAACTCTTACCAGGAAACCAACATCCACGCTGAAACAGCCCAAGGCACCACGGTGGTTTTCAATATCAGCGCCACACCCCTGATTATTGACCGGGAAAGCGATTCTTTTGCCGGCCTGGTGATCTCGGTGGAAAATATCTCCGAGGGCGCGAGGGTCAAGGCAACAGTTTGTCTATTGCAGCAGGCAAAAGTGCCATCACCGAGGCCGGCGCATATTCACCACTGGCAGGAATCCACGTATGTAAGGGCATTGCCCCCGCTTTGGTAATAGCGGCTGTCATAAGCAGCAAAAAGGCGATAATTGGAAGCGCTGAAGTAGTCGCTAAAGCAATATCGGAGATGACAAATATACCCGAAAGCGACCATATCATCAATATCCCTAACAGAAATGCGGCATCGGACGCCCCTATCATTGCAAAACTTTTCGTCGCCGCAAAGTTGGAATTTTTGCCGCCTGTGGTTATCAAAA
>JAUVUV010000298.1 GCA_030604975.1 Candidatus Glassiibacteriota bacterium
CAGGCCCCGGGGAAACATAACAGCTTACTAATTTATGAATAATCCGGGTTTAATTCAGTTGTGAGTTTTTTCTTGTTCGATACGGAGACAGACTTAAATTGCATATAATCCGTCTCTTCATCCCTTACTCTCCTATTAACCGCCATTTTTAACGGAGGTAGTCCATGATTCAGCTAGTGGCGATACTTAGTGTCTTCGCTCTCGGGATCGTTTTTGCGCTAATCGGAGCTGTCAAGTTGAAACTGGCCGAGAGGCTGGGTATCGACGATGCAAAAGTCGGCGGTTTGATCTCGACATTGATGTTCACCAGCATTTTTGTGGTACTTCTTATCGGGCCCCTGGTGGACGCCTGGGGACACAATCCGTTTGCCATTCTCGGCTTTTTCCTGGTCGGTCTGGCGATTTTCCTCTTCTCCTCTTTCAACAGCTACAAGGGAGTGGTTTTCGCCTGCGTGCTTCTTGGTTTCGGCGGAATGTGTGTCAACACTGTGGGCAACACGCTGATGACGATAGTTCTTTTCGGCGGCAAGAACCCGCCTGCGGCATTGAACCTGGGCAACACCTTTTTCGGGCTGGGTGCGTTTCTCACTCCGCTTCTGGTGGGACTGCTGCTGAACCGGCTGGGATTTTCGAAAACAGTCAGTATCTTTGCCTTAATCACATTTGTCCCGATAATTTTGGCGATTGTATCAACCACCTATCCGGAGCTTGACCCGGAAGGATTCAAGCTGAGTGGGGCGTTTGCCCTACTAGGTAAACCGGTGGTGCTGATCGCCGCGCTGGCGCTTTTCTGCTACGTGGGTCTGGAAGCCTCGATGGGAGGCTGGATTACCACCTACCTGACCAACGTGGGCCTGAGCGCGGGAAGGGCCTCAGCCGGACTTTCCGGGTTCTGGATCTCAATGATGGCCTCCCGTCTTTTCACTGGATTGACAAAGGACATCGTTACTCCGGAAAACGGCGCAACCGTGATTATGATCCTGGCGATTGTAGCGACAGTGTCGATACTCATCAAGTCAGCCACAAAGAACCACACCCTGGCCATATTGGCTGTAATCGTTACGGGATTGGCGTTCGGGCCGATTTTCCCCACAGTAATCGGGGTCACTTTCTCGAAAATCGCGCCTGAACTTTACGGAAGCGTATTCGCGATAATTTTCGCAATCGGTCTGCTGGGTGCAACCACCCTACCGGCAGCGATGGGTATCATATCCAAGGGCAAGAGTATCCAGAAAAGCATGCTCCTTGCCGCTCTGGCCGCGCTCATACTGGTGATTATCTCGCTGATCATGGGCCGCGTCTAAAAGGAACCGTCCGCCATTTTTGGATCCCGAGGAGTTTTAGCGATGCTCACAAGAAGAAGTTTCCTGATCAAGAACTCTCTGGTTCTGGCCGCCGCGGCGCAGCTTCCCCTGTGGAGCAAACTGCAGGCGGCCACGCCCAAGCACACGTTCAAGCTGAAATACGCGCCCAACCTGGGATTGCTACGCAATATCGAGGACCCGATCGACCGGCTGGACGAATACGCCGCTTTCGGTTTCAAGGCGTTCGAGTTCAACGGACTGATGGGCTGGGACTATTCCCGCGCCGAGAAGCTGAAAGCAAGAATGGACAAGCTGGGGATTGAGATGGGAGTTTTCGTGGCCAACCCTGGCGGCTGGGACAAGGCCGGGATGGTCGATCCCGAGCAGCGGCCCGCGTTTCTGGAGGAAATCAAAAAAGCTGTGACCTACCATAAAATCGTGGGCAACAATTGTTGCACGGTGATTACCGGGCCTGCGATGGAAAAGCCCCCGCGCGGACTCCAGCGGGCCAATGTGGTCGAGTCGCTTCGCCGGGCCGCGGAAATCGTGGAAAACACGGACTTGACCCTGGTAGTCGAACCGCTGAACAACCTGGTCAACCACCCGGGATATTTTCTCGCCCGCTCGGACGAGGCCTACGAGATCATGAAAGCCGTACAGAGCGCGCAGATCAAGATCCTTTTCGACATCTACCACCAGCAGATCACAGAGGGCAACCTGATAGAGAACATCCGGGCTTTTTACGATGAGACAGGCTATTTCCAGCTCGCCGACGTTCCAGGGCGCCACGAGCCGGGCACAGGTGAGATCAATTACCGCAACGTTTTCAAGGCGATTTACGAACTCGGTTACAAGGGTATCCTGGGCCTTGAGCTCTCTCCCTCGATCAGGCAGGACCCCGAGGGCAGCCTGAAAGTGTTCGAGTCAATCGTGGAGTGCGATAAGTTCTGATATCTTACAAATTCTGAGGTAAAACAATGTAGGGGCGCTTCGCGAAGCGCCCCTACAGGTTTTCACTATAGAAAAACGCCGGGATTAGCAGTCAGACAGTCCCGGCGTTTGTTTATGTACTGCCTTTTCCGGCTTCCATGGATAGAAAAGTTTTCTGTTGCACTAAGTAAATAAAGCCTTTGAGCTACGTGCCCTCATGCAATAGAAATTGAAAATGGGCGATCACGAGGATCGCCCCTACGGCTGCTAAATACTATTATTCCGCAGCCCGGGCCAGCCTGAATCCAACCACGTTGCCGTCCACCAGCCACCATGCGCCTCGCGGACGCTGCGGGTCGCGCTCGTTCCACCAGTCTAGCTGCTCCAGGCGGTCGGCTGTGCGAAGGTCATCGGCGAAATCATCCCAGCTGCCGCCCCGTGCCACAGGCTTGAACTTATCTTTATCTTCCGGGCCGCGAGGGTCTACGTTCACACCTGGATTTTTCAGCTTGTTGAAATAATCCGGATCGTAGAAGTCGTGGCAGAACTCCCAGACATTGCCATGCATGTCGTGGATGCCGAAAGCGTTGGGCTTCCTTGTGCCCACCTCCTGGCTTTCGAAATCGCTGTTGTACTCGTACCAGGCGTAATCCTCCAGGTCACTCTCATCATCTCCGAAACTGTACATGCTCCGGCTTCCGGCGCGCGCGGCATACTCCCACTCTGCCTCGGTGGGCAGGCGGTATTTATGTCCGGTTTTCTTGGAAAGCCACTCGCAGAACATCCACACATTCAGGCGACTCACGCCGATTGTGGGTTTTCTGCCCCGTCCCATGCCGTGGTAGAAGTCGCCGTAATAGGGAGACGGCCGGGTAATCGCATCCAGTTCCTCATTGAGCATCAGCTTGGACTGCAGCTTGAGCCAGCCCCAGAATTTCAGCCCCCAGGTGAGATTGATTTTCGGCGAGGCGATGGAGATGGCATCGAGCATGGTCGGGTCCCTGGCAAAGGCGTATCCCTCGTACTGCTCCCAGGTGAGCTCGTATTTGCCGATCCAGAAAGGCTTGACCCGCACTTCCCCCTGCGGGCCTTCATCCTCATCCCGGCCGGGTTCATCCTCAGGGCTGCCCATAAAGAATTCGCCTCCTGGCACATACACCATCTCGATCTCGATATCCATGCCGGGAACCTTGACAGTATAATTTTCAGGAGGTGTTTCGATTTTTTCACCGCAGCCTGAAAGTCCAGCAATCAACGCCGGAACCAGAAACCATAATGCTTTTCTAATCATCTGCTTTCCTCTTGCCACTTGCTTTGATCTTGGAACCGAAATCTTCTCTTATTTGATTTGTGGTGCTGGACTTTTTTTTGTCCGTCCCCTTTCCGGTCTTTTCTCTCAGAAAAATCAGATCAGGCCGATTGGCCCGGTTTCGCTACCGGTCGAATCGGCAAAGGTCCAAACTCATACCTGGCGGGTGAGAGATCCAACTCCGAGGCCATCATTTCATCCCAGGTGACTTCTTTTCCCGTATAGGCTGCCGTTCGACCCATTATCGCAGTCATCGTTGACTCGGCCACGTTCTGGGCTTCGTTGATTGGATTACCGTTTCGTATACTATTGATCAGGTCGGTGTGTTCCTTTACGTACGGATTCACTTTCTCTCCGCGGTATTTCCAGCTTCTGTCCCCCCTGATAATCGCCCTGTCCCAGTGAGACTCTGTGGTTCCCCTGGTGCCGACCAGAAACTCGCCTATCCGAATATCTGTATTCTCCTGCTGGCGGCACATGCTGACCAGGTGAACTCCGTTTTCGTACTCGAAATCCACAGCGAAATG
>JAUVUV010000245.1 GCA_030604975.1 Candidatus Glassiibacteriota bacterium
CAAGATGTTAGGTTTCCCCGGGGCCTGGGGGGGGGGGTGGGGGGGCGGCGGCTGATAAAAAACTGAAAATAAAAGATTAGCCCTGTCAAGATCCGGGTCTCATGAATAATCCGGGATAAAGAATTTTTCCGGATTTTTAGCAAAAAATGAGGGTATTGTTTTATCTTATATTTTCACTTTTCAGATCGGCTTAAAACTGGTATAATACATACGCCTAAACAACCCGACTCCTTTTCATATTTTCCAGCAAGATTAATGAGATGATCCGGGGAATACAGGAGACTATTTCTTCTGTCTCGTTTTCCCCTGCTGGAAAATGGTATCTCCTCAATGATTTAACATAACTCCTCTTTCTGGTCTTAATGAGATGGCTCCACGCGATCAAATCGATAATCAGCCTGCCCGCGCGAAAAGATCGCGAAAATCAATTGAAAAACGACATGTTTCAGCCCGGTTGATTCGGAGATTCAACCTGGATCTGGCATTACTCTCCTCGGTGGTTCTGATCATTGTTCTACTGGCCTGGCTGACCCTTCGTGACATCAAGGATATGGTCCGGCAGGACCTGGAAATAACTCTCAGCTCATTGGTAAATTCAACTTCCGAGGAAATGCACCACTGGATATTAGACCGTATGCGGCATGCGGAAACCTGGGCCACCTCCCCAGGCATGCGCAAGCTGATCGAGGCTCAACTGGCTCTTCCCACCGAAAGCGAAACACTGCTTGCCAGCCCAGCGCTGACCCAGATGCGCAACTTCTACCAAACATATATCGAGGGGCACGGATTCCTTGGTTTTTTCGTTATTTCATCCGAACATATCAGCATTGCATCGGCCAGAGACAGCAATATCGGCACGCGGAATTTACTTAGTGAAAGAGGCGAGTTTTTAGCCAAAGTTTTTGGCGGCAACAGTGCTTGCTCCCTTCCCATGCGATCTGATGTTCCTCTTCCCGGGGTTTCCGGGCAACTCAGAGAGAATGAGCCGACCATGTTCGTGGCTGCCCCGGTCCGTAACGAACAGGGGCTGGTTATTGCGGCGCTGACCCTTCGTGTCGACCCTTCCCAGTGCTTTACCCGTATATCTAAATATGGCCGGGTGGGAGAAACCGGCGAAACCTACGCTTTCGACAGCAAAGGAAGGTTTATTACCAGGAGCCGTTTCGAGAATCAGCTCCGCAAAATCGGTTTACTCAGGGAGGGTGAAAACAGCATTCTCACGGTGGAGTTGCGCGATCCTGGCGGCAATCTTCTCGACGAGGATTTCAAACCTTCTCTGCCGCGCAGCCGGCAGCGGCTGACTTTTATGGCCAGTCAGGCTGTAACCGGAATTTCCGGGAAAAATCTGGAGGGGTACCGGGATTATCGGGGTGTGCCTGTGGCCGGCACCTGGAAATGGGACGAAGAACTGGGATTCGGCGTGGCAACAGAAATCGAATTGGCTGAGGCTTACAAGACATACAAACTAATTCGGCTAATCATGCTATCCCTGCTCAGCATAACCGTTTTACTGTTTTTCAGCCTGCTTGGACGGCTCTACAGGAGCAGAAGGGAGGCTCTCAACCAGGCTAATCGAGCCACTGCAACCAAGAACAAGCTTCAGAAAGAAATGAATTCACGCCGAAATATTGAAAAAATACTTCGCGAAAACGAGGAATATATCCGCGCGGTAGTCGATTCGGTAATGGACGGTATTATCACCACCAATGACACCGGTGAAATTGAAACA
The DNA here is from genome assembly GCA_030604975.1 of Candidatus Glassiibacteriota bacterium. Taxonomy (GTDB): domain Bacteria; phylum Gemmatimonadota; class Glassbacteria; order GWA2-58-10; family GWA2-58-10; genus JAUVUV01. The sequence continues at coordinate 1,730 of JAUVUV010000245.1, forward strand.
TTCAACCCCACTGCAGAAAATATGTTCGGCTACAGGGATTTGGAGATTATCGGGGAGAACCTTTCGATCCTGCTTTACGAAGACTACCGGGAACGGCTCGAAAAACAGTTGGAAAAATTCAGCTCATCCGGCAAGGCCGATATTGTCGGAACGAGTCAGGAGATCGAAGGTGAGCGCAAAAATGGCTCCACCTTCCCGATGGAATTGCTGATTTCGGAAATGCGTTTAGGAGATTACCGCAAACTGGTGGCGATCACGCGCGACATTACCAGGCATAAGAAGCTCGAAAAGAGACTTCGCTTGCTCTCAACGCAGGATGGGCTGACCGGCATTGCCAACCGACGCCTTTTTGACAGAACAATCGAGGCTGAATGGAGCAGGGCCGTGCGAAGCTCGTTGTCGATTTCGCTGGTAATGATAGATATCGATTTTTTTAAAAACTACAACGACAGTCTCGGGCATCAGGCAGGCGATGATGCCCTGAAAAAGATCGCTGTTACAATGCAGCAAAACTTCAAGCGTCCAGGCGATCTTGTTGCCAGGTATGGAGGCGAGGAATTCGTGGCCCTTCTGCCGGAAACCAGCCCGAATGGGACGGATATGCTTGCCGAAAGGCTGCGTAAAGAGGTCGAGGCGCTTAAGATTCCCCACCCGGATTCCAAAATCGGTGAATTTGTCACAATAAGTCTCGGTGTGACTCAATTCATACCGCGCCGCGGTTCAAGGCACGATAAACTCATCTCTTTAGCCGACAAGGCTCTTTACCAGGCCAAGCGTGGAGGCAGAAATCGGGTGGTAAGGATGGATCTGAGCAAGGAAACAAAGGAAACAACGAAAAAAAACCAGTAAACTGAATCCTCAAAAATCCCGCCTCATTGTCACTCGGAAATTTCCAGTTCTGCAAGGCCACCGGTTCTCAAGATTTTTATCACCAGCAGGAGCGCGCAGGATCGTGCCCCTGACGGCAATCTTTCAAGAATTCTCCGGAGCTGACACTTTCTCCCCGGCCACGAACCTGCGGATTATCTCGGCGCTCCAGCGTGCCGCCTCCAGGGGTGGGACCAGGGCCTTGCAATTCTCCACAGAGACATAAAAATCCACCTTTTCCTTTTCCAGAACCGGGAGAAGCTGGGCATAATGGGATATGTTGTCCTCGTGCTCCTGCCATGGGTAAGGGTGAAGGTGCATGTGCAGTACTTTATCCTGCAGCGCCCGGTAAAACTGGAGAGCATCCATTCCGGACCAGCGGGGAACGATGCCGAGCTGTAGGATGAAACCGTGATTCGGCTCGCCCACATCCTCGACAAATTTAAGCGCACCTTCTGCCGTATCCACGAAAGTGTCGCAGTGGGTTTCCGAGACCAGGGTCAGTCCGCTGTCGGCAAGGATCCTGCAGTACTGTCTGAAAGCATCCACTACCCATTTATAATATTCCGGGTCCGGATCGCGGCTGGTGATCTCGCCCACAAAGCCGGGAAAGGCACGCACCAGCCGCGCCCCCAGCCATTCGGCCAGCGTGGCCAGTTTCTGGCAGAGCTTTAACTGTTCTTCCAGGTCATCCATCTCCAGGCGCAAAACGCCGAGCACACTGCTGACTATCGGCAAATCGAGTTCCTTTTCGGCGCATAACGCTGCCAGGTGCCGAGCCTTTTCGCAATCCGTTTTGGCAATATCGGGGATCCACAACTCGATAGCTTTATATTTGTCCAGCCCGGCGATCTCGGCGATAATCTCCAGCAGACGTTCTTCCTCGTTTCGGCAGGCAATCGTGTTGAAACAAAGTTTCATCTTGACAGTCCTTGATCTAGGTTTCTGAAAATTCTGATAAGAATATCTGATATTATCAGTAATCGAGATTTTCGTAGAACTCAATCCGCACAGAGTTGAAAAACGGCTGCTGCCTGGCGAACAGCTTATCGTGCTCTGCATCCTTACTTACGAAATCGAGCCAGTCCCCGGCGGCTTTCAAGTTCGGGAATTCGCCCTCCCAGATGAGGGTGTTTGTGGGTTCAGGACCAGAAATTGGTTTGGTGCGTTTGCCTTTCACATAATCCGGCCTTCTGCGCTCGAGTTCGGCAAAGCTCCTTTCAAGTTCGAGGAATTCTTTCTCACGTGTGATATCGTAGTTCTGAACAACGCGCAATGTTACACTCATAATCCTCCTCCACTGGTGAAAAAAATAAGGTAATCTGCCTTTCTAATTCTTATTCGGGATTCTGAGGGGAAAAACACCGGGTGCTGAGTATTGTCGGCCAAGAATTTCTGCCAGGCGCAAGATATTTTATAGATGTTAATTTTAAATACTCGGGTCTGAATCATCAAGGGAACATTTCAGGAGAGATTTATCTCTATGGCAGGCAGAAACAGGGCTTAGAAATCCTCTCCAGACCCTTTATCCCACATACGGGATAGGTTGCTCCTTTTTCCAGGAACAACAGTCCTTAGCGCAGCAAATACTCCTGAAAACAGGCATATGGTAAACCGCAGCTTTCTGAAAATGATCAAACCAGGAGCAGTGTTTGTGAATATCGCCCGGGGCGCGCTGGTCGATGAAAAGGCGTTGATAGAGGAACTCGAAACAGGTCGTTTCATGGCCGCTATCGATGTCACCGATCCGGAACCACCGTCTGCGGAGAATAAGCTGCGGAAACTGCACAATGTTCTGCTAACTCCCCATATCGCCGGGCCAACACCCGGGCAGCGAATATGGATGATGGAGGAAGCGGTAGAAAGCCTGGAAACTTTTTTCAAGGGCGGCAAGGTAAAAGGG
>JAUVUV010000091.1 GCA_030604975.1 Candidatus Glassiibacteriota bacterium
GCCTTTCTGTCTCTGGCTCGTAACTTGAGGCCCGCTGATTGTCTTCAATTTTCTCGAATCAGCATGCGGGAGGACGGCTTTTAGCATAGCCTTTCTAAGTGCACTCAGGCCTCTCGACTCCTTGGCTGAAACCGGTATGTAGCCTTCCGGCACGTTGTCAGGGTCAGCAAGCAGGTCGATCTTGTTTACGACCCGGACAACCTTTTTTTCTGCAAATGTCTTAAGAAACTCCTTTTCCGCTTTCCTGAAATTTGTTCCCGCCTCGTGAATGAAAAGCACAAGATCGGCTTCCTCGATATACTGCCTGCTGTATTCCACGCCTATTCTTTCAATCTCGCCGGCCCTTTTCTTTAAACCTGCAGTATCTACCAGGCGAAAAAGCATTCCCTCGATCATCGTTTCCATCTCTACCGCATCCCTGGTTGTTCCTGCCTGTTCGGTGACTATCGAACGTTGTTTTCCAAGCAGCCTGTTAAAGATAGAGGATTTCCCCACGTTCGGCGCCCCGGCTATCACTGTGAGCACTCCCCTGTTCAGCAGCAGGTTTCTCTCGGCTCCCTTCATCAGGCTGCAAATTACGCTTTTCGCCGTATCGCATCTTTCCTTTATTCTTATCTCTAAGTTTTCGAGAGGATCTTCCTCCGGGAAATCTATCCCGTACTCGATTTCTGCTTTAAGTTCCAGCAGGATTTCACGAAGACGGCCAACCTCACGGCCCAGTTCACCTTTCAAAGCCGAGTAGGCCAGTTTTCTCCCCTGCTCTCCCCGGGCATGAATCAGCTCATCCACTGCCTCAGCCTGCACCAGGTCCAGCTTGCCGTTTAAAAAGGCTCGCCGGGTAAACTCCCCTGCCCGGGCTGTCCGTGCACCTGCCGCGATCGCGGCCTCGCAGACTGCAAAAGGCACGGCCAGTCCACCGTGGCATTGTATCTCGACAACGTCCTCGCCTGTATAACTTGCAGGGGCCCTGTACTTGACAACCAGGACCTTATCCAGTTCTCCGCTGTTTCCAGAGCTGACAAGCGTGAAAACCGAATTTTCCCGTTCTTTCAGTCTGTCGAACTTAGCCTTTTCCTTTACCAGAGAGCGGCCGAGCTTCCAGGAGTGCGGCCCGCTGATACGTATCACAGCCACTGCCCCTATGCCCGGTGGTGTGGAAATCGCGGCAATCGTGTCCGGGTGCTGTGCCTGAGCGATTTCGCCATTGGCAATGGTCTGTGTGCGACTTTCTTTCATATTCTATATTCTCATTTTTTCGCACTGGGCTACATCCATGGGCTGAACTTTCAAAGTCCTTGTACTCTCATTCGGGAACTCGACCTTTACCTCTACCGGTTCGCTCATGCCTGCGTCGCTGTAGCGGGCGGTTATCCTCGCCGCAGTCCTGATTGCCTCCTCTTCGACACTTCCCTCGATCAAGGTCAGCGGTCCCTGCACATCGCAGCAGTTAAGCCTAGGCAGTTTGCCTGTTATTTTCTCCAGGAACAGGTTTTCTGCTTCATTGCGGCCCACGATGATTTTTGTCTTTTCGTTTATCCGGAAATGACGGCCGACTTTCAAAAGCATCACTTGATCCGCTGTCACGGTTTTCTCATCCGAGTGCCTGAAAATGTCCTGCATCCTTCTGGCGTAGTTCTTATCCGTGAGAAAACAGCAGCCTCCTGCAGGCTGCGGATACTCCTCCAGGCCGAGTTCTTTTGCCAGCTTGATCTGGGATTTCCTGCTTCTGCCGTGGAAATCGTAAAGCTTTTCCCTGTTCACCCAGCCGTTTATTTCTGCAACAGTAGGTTCGAGCAGCTTTGCGGAAAGGGGTCGAAGAATAAGTCCCCCACAGCCGCTTTCTTTCTCAATCAGCTTCAAGGTCTTTCTCATCTGGCTCATCGGACGCTGGCCCACTACCTCACCTGTGATAATAAATTTGGCCCCTATCTTTCCCATGTACTCCCTGGTTTTTTTCTGCATGAAAATACGGCAATCGATACAGGGGTTTATCGCGCTGCCGTAGCCGTATCTGGGTTTGGTCAGGATCCGCAGATAGTCATCCGAAATGTCGATAATCTCCACCGGCAGACCCCACCTCGCCCCGGCTGCCAGGGCTGCGTTCCGCACAGATTTCGGATCTATCTGGGCACCCATACCGTACATCTTTCTCCGATGGTCAGTCAGGCAGAATCCTGTATTGTAATTAACGCCGACCACCTCGATGCCTTGATCGGCGACTATTTTCACCGCCAGAGAGCTGTCCAGTCCTCCGGAGAGCATGGCCACCGCCTTTATCTTTACTCTGCTATCTTTCAAGCTCATACTCGCACCTTAACCCTTCTACGAGCACGAAACGACCGAGCGGCAGAACTTCCACTCCTGGGGGAAACGATTTCAGAAAAAGAGGATTCTCGCACATTCCCCCCGATAGGTAGAAGCGCCTTGGTCTTCCGATAAACTGGTAGGCATTGGTCGCCAGTCCTCTTGTAAAATCGGCCAGCGCCGCTTCAATGCTTTGTCCTGAGGCGATAGCCTCGAACAGTTGTTCCATTCCCAGCACTCCACAGGTTATACCCATCGTGCCTTTGCCTGGTTTGATCCTGGCAAGATCGACCGAAAAATAGTTGAGGATGAGTTCCAGTGTAAAACCGGTCAGCGCCCCGCACTTGGCAGACCAGTTCATCTCCGCCACCTTGCCCCTGACAAACTTGACATATTTCACATCCCGTGACCCGACATCCAACACTGTATATTCTTTATTATCAACCTGTTGCATGGATCCATTGCCGAGAGCGATCAACTCGTTTACCGTGCGCCTGGCCCTGTTGTTGGTATTGTGCCCTGTGGCCAGGTCGGCCTTGAACGATGCCAGATCCTTTGTTTTTTCGATTCTTCGTTCACCGCTTTCAGTGTCGAGAATCTTCGTCCAGGAAGTGCCGAAATCCGCCAGAACAGCCAAGGTAACTAATCCTTCCTCAATGCTGCAATTTTTCTATCCATAGAAAACAAACAAGCCAGTAATAATGTATAAAAGGATGATTGTTTTGTAAAATTTTTCTTTAACTTTATTCATTATAAAGGGTAACGTCTTCATATCCAATCCGGCTCAATTTTTGCCGGATAATCTTTATTTATCGAAAAGTGTTTGTCGATTCAGTGATTTTCTGGTATTATAGAATCAAATATCATCGAGCGATAAAGGACGTTATGAGACTAAAAAATATGAATAAAGAGAGCAGGCTGGCCGTAGGATTAAACCTGGCATTTTTCCTTTTGTCTCTCATTTTTTGTTCCGGGATTCAGTATCAGGCGCACGCCTCTCAGTATGAGGAACCCGCCGAGGTCGAAAGTTATTTCACGGCCCGCATGGGAAGCTCCCTCTGGGAAACCATGATCGATCAAGGGATCAATCCAACACTCTGGAAATTTGTCTTCAAATACAACCGCACCTATAATCCGGCTTTCGCCAGGATCACTTCCGCCAAGAGGATCCCCAGGAACACGGTTATCTATATTCCTTACGACCGGAATGACACATCCGTCAGGACTTACAGGAGAACCGGCTCCAAACCGGGAAAAGCCACTGTTCAGGATACCGTGGCCCTTGACTCGGGGTTGCTCCTGCTTGAGGTGAAAGCAGGCCGGGGCCAGCGCTTGAGTGGCGTGATAAAGCAGTTCTGCATCCCGACCTGGATGAAAGATAACGGTAATAGCAACAACCTGCTTCGTAACGTCCGCAGCGATATCCGCGACATCTACCGACGCATTGGCCGGCCATTGAGTTACCGCGACCGCTCGTTCCTCATCCCGATGCATCTTCTCTCGGAACGGTTCGAAGCCTTTCAGAGAAAGTATGAAACTATCTATGGTTCCCCTGAAGGCTACGTGAGCAGAGACAGCATGCTCGAGGTCTCGGTCGATGATATCCGGCATGTGGCCGCAGAGGGCGAGAGTTACCGGTCCGTGGCAAAGCTTTACCTGGGGAATGCCGATATTTTCCCCAAAAGCTACCCGTACCGTAAATCTCATTTCGATCATATTTCCTACATGGCCCAGCATATCCGCCATTATAACCTGAACCAGCAATTCTGGCCGGGCAAAGTTTATTATATCCCTGAGTATTTGCTCGAAAGCCGGTACTACGGTCAAAATCCGGAGGTCAAGCTTGCGCGCAAAACTAAAAAGGTGCTTTACTACAAGAACGACCTCAAGGTTTCTCTTGCCTACCACGTGACCCGTAGAAAAGCTTACTGGAAACGCCGGCAGAAATATCTCACCCCCCTTAGGCGAAAGTTCGCGGACGGCACTCCTGCTTATCCGGACATGATTATCTGGCACAGGACAGGTCTCGAGCCGGAAGTGGAAAAAATCCTGCTCTCCAAAGGAAGAAAACAGTTCAGCATCCGGTATATCTACCGGATGGCTGCGACTAACTATTATATCGATGAATCAGGCAACTGCTTCCTGATCGTCGACCCGGAGAAAAATCCTCGTGACCATGCCGGCCATGGAATGGATTTCCGCTGTTTCTGGAACGGTTTGCAAAGGGTTTCCGATGTTTCAATCGGTATCGAGATCGAGGGCGGTTTTCTTAGCGTCTTGAGCAGGAAGCAGCTTGAAACCGCCCGCAAACTTCAACAGGTGATCCGCGGACGGTTCATTATCCCTGATGAGCGCATTCTTGATCATAAAAAAGTCGCCTGCCGCCGAGGACCGGACCTTCGCCTGCTTCGCGGCCGCAAGGCAGACGGACTCACAGCCTCGGACCGCCTGGCAATCGGGGTAAAGCCGGTTCTTGACCCGGACGTGCTGCGCGGGATAGTCAACCCGAATCTCAACGAGCTAATGATGCGCCAGGCTGATAGCACCGACTACTGGTACAAGGTCGAGATCGATCCGGACCTGAAAGAATCAGCCCGCAGAGCCGGCTGGCAGCTAAGCGGCAGGCTCTGGCTCAGCCCGCAGACTGTTATGAAGGTAGAAGATTATTCTACCTCGAAGTGAAGCTCTCGATTACTGCATGCACAGCTTACTTTTTTTCACCTTCAGCTAAGACCCTTCCGTTTCAGAAAAACCAGGATTGATAAGCCTGCCAACCCACCTCTATTTCAACTTAAAATATATCATATTTTAATTCTATGTACTCATTATTTTATCACCGAAATACTTTGCTATTGATTCTCATTATCATTTGAATAAATTGATTTTATTATCTTAATTTGTTAACTTTCATTCTGCTTCCTCGTTATTAAATGAGCCGTGATTTTGGCTTTTTATATATTTCCCGTTTTGATCTCGAAAATATTTTTCTCAGTCAACCGGCTTACCATCAACTGACCAGGAGGAAAGAATGGTTGAAAAGGGCAGCAAAACCGAACACAATCTACTGGCCTCTTTTGCTGGTGAATCTCAAGCCCGCAACCGCTATACCTTTTATGCGAAAAAGGCCAAGAAAGAGGGGTACGAACAGATCTCGGCCATTTTTCTGGAGACCGCGGATCACGAACAATTGCACGCTAAGCGCTTTTTCCGCTTCCTGCCCGGCGGCCCTGTGGAAATCACAGCCACATATCCGACAGCTATAAGCGACACGGCCGCCAACCTGAAAGCCGCAGCGGCTGGCGAGAATGAAGAGCACACCATGCTTTACCCAAACGCAGCCGAGATTGCCGATCAGGAGGGTTATCCGGAAGTGGCCCAACAGTGGCGTGAGGTGGCTAAAGTTGAAGTTGAGCACGAGAAACGTTATCTCAAACTGCTCGAAAACGTGGAAAAAGGGCTTGTATTCAAACGCGAAACCGAAGTTTTCTGGAAATGCAGAAAATGCGGGCGTGTCGTTGAAGCCGCCCAGGCTCCGCTTCGCTGCCCCTGCTGCGACCATCCGCAGAGCTATTTCGAGCTGTCTGTCGAAGCATATTAAGTATTATATCCATAGCCTGAACCAGAAGCCCGGTGAGTGATATGTTGCTCACCGGGCTTTATTTTGGCCATTTGACGAGAATGATGTTTTGATCCTGGGGTGAAAAATTATGATTTGCTTTTATGACGCATGACCGGTAAAATAATCTATGATGTACTCGGTTTTTTCTGCAATCAGGGATAGGCCGGCCACATCTTTATCAATATGGATAAATTCGCCGAAATCAGAAAACAGTTTCCGGTTACTGAAAACCGCGTTTACCTGAACAATGCCGCGATATCACCCGTTCCGCCCTTTATCTCCGCCGAGGCAGTCCGTATCCTGGAGGGATATGCCAGTGCAGGCGGCGATCTGGAGGGTGAATGGCACAAGCGGATAGCCCAAATCAGGCCGCGGGTTGCTGAACTGGTGGGTGCCTCAGCAAGTGAAATCTTTTTCACCAAGAACACCTCTGAGGGATTGATCCTTGCCGCCCGGGGCTTCCCCTGGCATGCTGGAGACAGCGTTGTCTCACTTCGAGGAGAGTTCCCGGCTGTCACTGTGCCCTTGAACCTTCTTGCAGCCCGCGGTGTGAGGCTGCGCCTTGTCGCTCCAGGGCCCGACAACAGCTATCGCCTGGAGGATATCGAGGCTGCTGTGGATGAAACCACCCGGATGCTGATGGTAAGCTCTGTCGAGTTTCACACCGGATGCCGCAACGACCTCGCCGCCCTGGGAGAACTCTGCCAAAGGCATAATCTGTTTTTCGCAGTGGATGGGGTGCAGAGTGTGGGCGCCCTTCAGACCACAGTAAATAATTTGGGAATCGACCTTCTGAGCGTGGGTGGGCACAAATGGATGCTCTCAGGAGAGGGTGTCGGTTTCTGCTACCTCCGGTCTGAGCGCCTTGAGGATCTCGATCCACTCATCTGTTCCTGGCTGAGTGTGGAGGATCCGCTCGAATTCCTCTCCCAGGGGCTTAAAGTGGCTGCTTTCGATAAACCACTGCGCGGTGATGCCCGCCGTTTCGAGGGCGGCACACTCAACGTGGCCGGAATCATGGCGCTGGGAAAAAGTGTCGAGACCATGCTCGAACTGGGTGTGCGCGATATCGAGGAGCGTGTCCTCTTGCTGGGAACGCGAGCAGTGGATGGATTGGAAAGGAAGGGATACAAGGTTATCAGCCCGCAGGAGAAGGCCCGCAGAAGCGGGATAAGCTGCTTCCATTCTACAAAACATGACAATCGCAAGCTCCTGGCCGAACTTCGCCGTAAAAAGTTCAGCCTCGGTTTTCCCTGCGGCTCGATCCGGGTCTCTCCTCACTACTACAACAACGAGGAAGATATCGACAGGCTGCTGGAGGCCCTGCCGGAAAGCTGACAGAGTAAACCATTCCTTAGCCAGAGAGGAAAGATGAAAAGACTATCATTGTGGTTTAGTGGGATTTTATTTGCTGTTTTTCTAACCTTTTCTCCCCTTTACAGTGAAAGTTGCCAGGATGATACTCTCTCCGGTCCCGCCCCGATAGGGCTGACTGATATTCTCACCGACTACCTTCCGTTGAATCAGATCAGCGGCGGGCCGGTACGCAAGATCACGATCTGCGATAAAGCCTCCTGGGAGCGCAAAAGGCCATCGATCGTGCGCCGGGCGCAGGCCCTTCTTGGAGAAGCGCCCGAGGTGCGGGTTGAACTTAATCCGAGAGTGTTGGGAGAAATAAAACACAGCGGCTATCTCGAACGAAATGTACGGTTCAACAGCGGCACTGGAGATGAAATAAACGGATATCTTCTCCTGCCCGAGGCAGCTTCGCCTTCCTCACCCGGGCCGGCGATTCTCGCCATGCACAGCACAATCGAACCCGGAGCCAAAGTCACCGTGGGTATAGAACAGGCAC
>JAUVUV010000516.1 GCA_030604975.1 Candidatus Glassiibacteriota bacterium
AACCGCAAACGTAGAGCGTGCGGTTTTCCTTTGGACTTTGGGGATCGAGCACTATATGCGTACTGACTGTGTTCGGCGGCATGCCGGCATTGCTCTGTGACCAGGTACGGCAGGCGTCTGCGGAAACCGCCACACCGCCCACGTAGCGGTCGAAATTGCCTGAGCGGAACATCTTGGGCCTGGGCAGGTCGTGGCCGCTGCCCCACACTGACCATGCCCGTCCCTTGACCTCGGGGTCGAACACCATCCAGTAGCAGGTGTTGCGCCATTGCCGGGGAGCACCCTGGATGGCATGGAGCCAGCTCCGGCCGCTGTTAAAACTGTGGAAAGCGCCGATATCGGTATACGAGATGAAAATGTGTTTCGGGTCGAAGGGGTCGAAATGAACCCCGTAGCAAGTGGTTACATCCAGGCCGCGGCTGGTCCATGAGCCGTCCGGAAGAGAACTTGTGTATACCTGCTCCCAGGTAGCGCCACCATCGAGTGTGCGGTAAGTGCAGCCGAAATCATTGGCATAGCAGATATCCGCATCTGTCGGGCTGACCCCCATGGACAGTGGATACTCGCCCCACTCAGGGCCGTAATTTTCTTTCATCCAGCCGCCTTTGTGATTATCCCCGAACATTTTATCGTTGTTCGCCCGGTAAACCCAGTGCCAGCTCTCCCCGCCGTTTTCCGTCTTGAATATACCGAACTGGCGCTCTATGTCTCCGTTAATCTTGACGATATAGTCACTGCAGGACATATAAGCCACCCGCGAATCTCCCTCGCATACAGCAAAAGCCCTGTACCTGGGCAGTTCGCCGGAATCCTGCCAGTCTTCCAGCAGGCCGGTATTTACCTGTTTCCAGCTATTTCCCCGGTCGGTAGAGCGATACACGCCACCCGAAACCTTGCCATTTGAACTTTGCATCGGGGCAAGGACATAGTATGTGCTTCCTCCTCCCCCGGCGGCCATGATTCTTTCTACAGGCAAAGACAACTCGGTTATTTCACCGTTCTCCTTTGATACCCGCACTACAGTGCGTTCTGTAAACACAGTGACCTCGTCAGGCTTTCCTTCCCAGCTGCCCGGCAAAATAGCCAGAACATCCTGGCCTTTGGCCCTGGCCAGTTCCTGCCAGCTTTCCCCCCGATCAGTCGAGAACATGATCACCACAGATCTGCCTGCCCGGCGGGGCGGGGCAGCGGCGCTGTATATATATGGGGCCGGTTGTCCGATATAGATGTTGTTGCTGTTGGCAGGATCCACCCGCACTTTTTCGATCCGTGGGCTGATCGTTCCGTCAGCAAGTTCGAAACGGTGGTCCGCGTGGTCTCCGATCATCCTTTCCCCAGCGATTTCGGACGGGTCGGGATAAATCAGCCGCCAGTGACTACCGCGATCATCCGAGCGGTACAGCCCGCTGTTGGCCGCATAGACTGTGTTGGGCTGGTTGGGATCGAATTCGAAATCCTGCACCACGGTGCGCAGATTGAACATGCGCCAGCTCTTGCCCCCGTCAAGAGTGACATAGGCTCCTGTCATATCGCAGCGCACAAAAACATTGTCCGGATCCTCAGGGTTGATAGTGGATAGAAACTGCGCCCCACCGCCACCTGGACCCAGAACCTTCCAGCTGCCTTCTGATTTGCCCGCAGGCTCACGTGAAACTTTTTCCATTTCAGGAACCATGCAACTTTCAACAAGGAAAACTATGAAAGCGGCAAGTGTCAGGGTCTTAAACATGCAATACAGGTTTCTCACAGTAGCCCTCCGTGTAATAAAATAGAAGGATGAAAGATTGATTCTAGCATGTATTTAAGTTGAGAGGGTATGATTAGCGAGAACAGGTTAAGCTAAATCTTGAATCTTCTTTGATTCTGAATGAAAATATATTTTAACCACGGACATCATCAAAATCAACGCTTTATCCAGTAACAGCCTGTCCTTATTCTATAACTTCAATAGCATTTCAGGCAAAGGAAACAAGATATCGCACGGCTGAAAAAAAATTAGTGGGGCAAGT
>JAUVUV010000232.1 GCA_030604975.1 Candidatus Glassiibacteriota bacterium
CGTTTTTCTACAAAAGGAAAGTTGCAATATTTCAACACGCTTCTAATAATTCACATAAAAAGGAAAAAAGCCCATGAAAAAACCCATTTTCCCTCTGTTGCTTTTTATATTATTGCTATTGCCCCATATCTGCGCGGCGGCAAGCCTGGAAGAACTAGGCCGCCGGCTTCAGTCCCCCAACCCCGCTGAAAGACTCCATGCGATCCGGCAAATCGCGATCAATTACACTGAACAAGGCCTCCCTTTTCTGCTCCAGGCCGCAGAGGACGGAGATGAGTTTGTCCGCGAGCGGGCGATCCAGGGCCTTGCCGCTGCAGGCGGGATACAGGCAGTCGCCGCAGCCAAAAAAGCTCTCGAAGATCCTGATCCGTTCGTGCGCTGGCGAGCAGTGCAGGCGCTTTCCCGGCTGGGGGTCAGGGATGTGGTGGAGCAACTGGGCGCTCTGCTGGCAGATGAAAGCTGGCGGGTGAAAGTGACCGCCCTGGATCTTCTGGGAGCCATTGCCGGTGAACGGATGAAAAGGGGCTCTGCCGAGATTTCGGAAAATCGGGTGATAGAGCCGGTCAGGAGTTACCTGATTGGGGGACTGGAGGACCCGGATGAGCGTGTCAGGCTCGCCGCATCCTGGGCCCTGGCCCGCAACCGGGACGGCGCGGCTTACGAACCTTTGATAACACTGCTGAAAGACGGGTCACTCTTTGTCCGCAACGAGGCCGCTATTGCTCTCGGCGATCTGGGTGATCCACGGGCTGCGATTCCCCTGGTCGAGGCGGCAGCCGCTCCCCGGAACGCGGCGAGCGAGGAGGGCAGGGACTGGGCCCGCTGGGGAGCAGTGAAAGCCCTGGTAAAGCTCACAGGGCAGGATTTCGGCCTGAAAGTGGATCAATGGAAAGAGTGGATAAAAAATAATATGTAGATTCAAAAAGCACGGCTTGTCATTCGAGCAGCACACTCGTTTTTCGAGATAAATTATTTTTTAGCAATAACTCTCAACTCAGGAGTTCCCGCGATGTCGTTTCGCTCTGTAAAAATTTTCCCTATGACCTTTTCTCTCTTTCTCTGCCAAATAGGCTTCGCCGCAGGGCCTGACCTGTCGGTGGCTCCGAAAGCCGGGACGCACCTTGAGCAGATCCGGGGGAAAAGGGCACAATTCACTATCGAGGTGGGCGGCCTGACCTCGCCGGTCAACCGCAGTATCGAGGTGACCGGGCCGGCGCAGGGGGTGAAAATAAATGTGGAAGGCGGCCTCGATTTCAGCTCCATCCAGGCCCTGGCAGCGAGTATCACCAGGCCGGGAATGACCGATGAGGAAAAGGTGAAAGCCTGTTTCTATTTCGCGGTCAACAGCCTCTACGACCGGGGCAGCTCCGGGTGCGAGGACCCGCTGGAATATATCAGCCTCTGGGGATTCAGCTTCTGCGGCAATTTCGGTCTTTTCCTGAACGCCCTCTGGCAGGCTCTCGGGTTCCGGACAGTCTTCCTCAATCCTGTAATCGGGATGCCCTTCGGACACACGATAACCTCAGTTTACTATGACAACCAGTGGCATATGTACGATTCGCGCATGCGGAGTTATTTGCTGAACCGGGACAACCGCACCGTGGCCTCGCTGGTCGATCTCGACCGGGATGACGGGTTGCTCCGCCGCGGGCTGGACTACAGCAATCACTCAATGGGCCACTGGGACTATTTCATCGTGATGACAAGCTATTTCAATGCTGCCAGCGACTGGTATGACGGTTACAATGCCCATTTCGACAACAAGACCCGGTTTAACCGCAACTGCCCGGTGTGGGACCCCGGCCTCGATCTCCGGGAAGGCGAAAAGCTGACTCTGAACTGGACGAATCAAGGCAGGTGGTGGAGCCGCAAGGATTTGTCTCCCCGCTGGCTGGAACTTCACCCGCGCGAGGGCCGCGAGGCGATGAGCGTAGAGCCGATTGTCTACGCCAACGGGAGGCTCGAGCTCAGGATCGATCCAAAAAAATACAGAAAACAGGCCCACGATTATAGCGGCATCAAAGCCACAGGCGGCAAATCTTCCGTTTTCCGGCCTTCCTCTGCAGGGCAGACTGCGTACGTGGCCTATCGGGTCAGGGTGCCCTATTTTATCCCCTCGATCACTGTGGAGGCCGCAGGCTACCGGGAAAGCGGGGCTGACACGCTGAGGATCGAGATCTCGACCGATGAGGGCAAAACCTGGCTGCCGATGTGGGAAGCCACGCGCACCGGACATCTAAGCACCAGAGTCACCACCGACCAGACCCAGCGGGTTACCTGGTACAGTGCGAACAAATACTCCTGCCTCGTTCGTTTCGCACTGAAAGGCTCGGCTTCTGCTTCAAATGCCACTCTTGGCGAAATCAAGCTCACAGCCGACCTCTTTTACAGGCCGATGATCCTTCCCGCCCTTCATAAAGGGACTAACCGGATATACTATTCCGACCGCTCGAAAGGCCGCCACGAGCGGCAGGTGCGGTTCAACTGGCTCGAGGATGCCAACATCCTTTTCTCGGATGACCGACCCTGCGAGGACGATTCGATAAGGATCACCGCGCTGGTCCAGAACAAGGGGGATTCACCTGCCGAGGATGTGGTGGTGCGCTTTTTCGACGGCGAGCCGTACAAGGGCGGTGTACGGATCGGCCAGGACCGGGTTATCCCCCGGATCGCACCCGGCGAAAGAGCGCGGGCCGAAACCCCCTGGCGCGCAGTCAAGCGGCATCTCGGCGCAAGCTACGGATATTCTATATCCCGCGGGGAAATTTTGGACGGCTACACGCACAACACGATCTATGTGCAGGTCGATCCGGCGGACGAGGTTGCCGAAAGCGATGAAAACAACAACTTCACCTCGCGTGAGCTTATAGTTTACAACAAGGCGAATCTGGTACTGAGTGACCCGTCTTTTGTCGAATTCGACAGGCAGGGCGACCGGGTGCTGATCACTGCGCTGGTACGCAACCAAAACCTCTACGGCCTGCTGCCCAAGGCCCGCGAGGCGCGGGATGTGCGGGTTCGTTTCTATCACAGGCAGCCCATGCTGGGCAATCTGGATCAGAACCTGATCGGCGAGGCTGTGATCGCAGAAATCGCTCCCGGAGAGTTCGGCACCGCGCGTGTCGAATGGGACGTGTCCGGTCTTTCCGGGCGCCACCGGGTTTACGTGGTAGTGGACCCGATGGACGAGATCCCAGAGCTCTGGCAGTCCTCCAGGGGCAAATACATGCAGGTAAAAAAAGACATCCACTTGTAAGGGAAAGGCTTTCCTGATGACCTCCAGGCAAAGGCTGCTCGCCGCGCTGAACCGGCAGGTGCCGGACAGACTGCCGGCTACCACCCACCACGTGATGCCGAGTTTCCTCGAGCGCTACCTGCCGGGAACCGAATCACTCGCCTTTTTCGAGCGCTTCGGCCTGGATGCGATCCTCTGGACAGTGCCGCACAGTCCTGATCCGGAAGCGAACGAATTTTACGATCCCGATCAGGGAGAGATTGGTTTTCTGGAAAGCGGACGGATCGCCACGGACGACTGGCGGGTCGAATGGGAGGAACTCCCCCACAAAGACTACAAAACCACCTGCTACAGTTTTGTCACTCCCGGCGGCAGCTTGAGTATGGTGCTCCAGGCGGATGAACACACCGCCTGGGTCAGCGAACCCCTGATCAAGAAAAAGAGAGATATCGGCCTGATCGGGCGCTACGTAACCGCGCCCAAGTGTGACATCAAGGAGGTAAACCGCGTGGCGGAATCATTCGGCGAGCGGGGAATCGTGCGCGGCCATATCTGCTGTTTCGATGTTTTCGGCCAGCCTGGAACCTGGCAGGACGCCACCTGCCTGGTTGGCACCGAGCGGCTGATCTTAGAGACTTTTGATGATCCGGGGTGGGTACACGAACTGCTCAAGATTCTTCAGAACCGCAAAAAAGTTTTTGTCCGCTCTCTCGCAGGCGCGCGGTACGACATCTTAGAGCTCGGGGGCGGATCGGCCTCATCAACTGTCATCTCCCCTGCTATATTCGACGAGTTTGTCGCTCCGTATGACAGCGAGCTAATCGAGCTGGCCCATCAGGCCGGGCAAAGGATAGTATACCATATCTGCGGCGGGATCATGCCGCTGCTGGACAGGCTGGTGGCGATGGGACCGGATGCTGTGGAGACTTTCACTCCTCCCTCGATGGGTGCAGATACCGACCTTGCCGCAGCCAAGAAAAAAATCGGGGACATGGTCTGTATGATCGGTGGATTCGACCAGGTTCATTATTTCGCGGGCTGCACGGCTGAGCAAACTCGGGCTGAGGTTCGCCGCTGTTTCGAACAGGCCGGAGCTGGCGGAGGGTATATCCTGGCTCCCTCGGACCATTTTTTCGACGCCGAGATCGAGCTGCTCGAAGCCTTTGCCGATGAGGCCAGGGCCTGCACGTACGATTGAACCTGGATTTAGTATCTTGTCCTATAAATAGATAAACAATAAAGAGAATATTTCTCCAAGTATTGAAGTGTTGCTATCTTAAATCCCCCCTGCCCCCCTTTGCCAAAGGGGGGGTTGGGGGGGGAATTAAGCTATTGTCATTGGCGGATTTGAAATGGCTGTGGATTGCAAGCAAAACCCTCCCCCTTTCTTAAAGGGGGTATAACCACCTTCTCC
>JAUVUV010000374.1 GCA_030604975.1 Candidatus Glassiibacteriota bacterium
AGAACCCTGTTATGGCTTGTGGCAAGTTATGAATAATTCAGGCTAAAGAGGTTGAAATTCGGTCCAATATGCCAGATGCGGGAGATAACGATGACAAAATTTCTCGAGGAAGTCGACGCACAGCCCCAGGCGCTTCTCGATCTCGTTTCCTTTTACCGGGAGCAAGGAGCCGGGCTGCTGGAGCGCTGGAACAAGCTGCTGGAAAAGCACTCCAACCTAACTTTTATCGGCATGGGCACCAGCGAGCTGGTTAGCCTGCTGGTTCAGGATGCGCTGTATGGCCAGGGGAAAACGGTGAATATTTACGATGCCGGGGAGTACCTTCACTATCTGCTCCAATCAAGCCGCACGGAGAAACTATACGTCATGATTTCCCAGTCCGGAGAAAGTGTGGAAACAAGGAAAGTGACCGAGGCTCTGGCCGGCAAGGCACCTGTTGTGGTGCTCGCCAATGCCGATGACAGCACAATGGCCCGGCTGGCTGATCTATATCTTCCGATGAAAGCCGGGGTGGAGCGCTTAGTATCGAACAAGACCTACCAGAACAGCCTGGCCCTGCTTTATGTGATGGTCGGCGGAAAGCTGGGGAAGCTCGAGGAGGTCGCCCGTTATCTTGCCGATTCCTGCCGGGAGGAGGAGGTGATCCAGGCGGCTCAGTTTCTTCAGCCTGCGGACAGCATTCATTTCATCACCCGCGGTCCCGCACTTGCCGCAGCTCGACAGATGGCGCTTACTTTCATGGAGGGCGCCAAGACCCACGGCACCGCGTTTGCGGCAGGTGCATTCCGGCATGGGCCATTCGAGGTTCTGGGCGAGAAACATCGGAGCCTCTGCCTGGCTCCAGAGGGAAAAACAGGCGAACTTTGCCTGGCAATGGCCCAGGAAATGGCATCAAAGGGGAGCCGCGTGGTTTTGCTCACCGACATGGCGCAAGTTCCCGAACATGAAAACCTGCTTACAATCCAGGTTAAGGCCTTTGGTGAGGAGAGGCTTTTTCCCATGACGATGACCGTGATCCAGGGATATCTGCTCCACCATGTGGCCCGTCTGAGAGGTTACGAGGCGGGAGTGTTTGATGTGGTGAGCAAAGTAACCACTGTTGAATAGCAGGCAGTCCGGTCATACTATCAATCGATAATTTTCGGGCCACAAGAGAAAACCACGCTCCAGACAAGGGGCAAAGCGATAAAAAAGAGTTTTCTCATGTCGGTCTCTTTTATGCTAAAATGGCTGGGAAAATAAATTTTACGGCTGTAAACTGAGCGTTATTCGGATTCTTTCTGGCTGGTCGGCGGGCCCAGGATTTTAAGAAGATTTGCGTCGGTGTGGCGGTTAGACCTGGTGCATTCGACAATCTCCCTCCTGAGAACGGGGTCACGTTCGATACGGTCGATATCATCACCCAGGCTGCGGGTGTTGCGCATGTTGATCCCGATATAGTAGTAGTGATTCGGGTGAATATCGTGAAAGATTTTTATCGGGAAACGGTCGGGTTCACCGCCGGTTTCCTCCGAGAAAATCGACTGAATGGATTCACGAAAGGACTTGGTGAGGCTGATTTTGAGCAGGTTGACCTCCGGCTTGTTCAGTTCGTTGAGCATCAGGAGGATCGTCTTACGCAGCAGGCGGAACAGGGAGATCTCATCCAGGTGTTTTTCATCCGAACCGGCCTCTACGGATTCCTCTGTCTCAACCGTAGCGTTTTTTCTATTATCCGCAGATTCCCCTTCTCCCGAGCTTACATCATCCCGGAAAAGCAGCACGCCGCCGCCCACCACGAAATTCACCAGTCCGGCCGAGATTTTCAGCTTATCCTCTTCGAGCTTTTCCTTGTCAGCAATCTCTCCCTCGACCAGGTACCTGCTGAGCGTATCATGAAAAACCTCACGAATGTCAACCATCTTGCGGGAAAAACGGCCGCGGACAGGCTGTGCTCCGGCTGTTTCCTGAGAGGCCAAACTACCTCCATTTCTGCTCTAATTTACTAAAATTTAACAACTTATAACACAGTTCCATCAATTTTATATTATCCCGCCGCTCTTTGTCAAGCTTTTTTGCCCCCGCAGAGCGAGAAACTCGAAGATTCCGACATGGGCCTCTCAAGCCTGACAATCCAGCTTGCGCCATGGGGAAATGCTACAAGACATTCCTGCTCAGTAGATTGTAAAACCTTGTCTTGGACGAATAATATTTTATATTTAATGAACTTTTTTCAAGCCCTTTCCTCCGGAGGACCGGATCTGGCCGGGCTGAATCAGGAAAACGCAGTTTTCTAATCCGCCAAATTAATCGCAAGGAGCTGTGGTGAATATAGTAGTCTGTGTTAAACATGTACCGGATACTGAAGCACGGGTTCAGATTGCCGAGGATAGCAAATCGATAGAGACCCAGGATATCAACTTTATCCTGAATCCTTTTGATGAGTTCGCCGTGGAACAGGCGCTGCTCACCAGGGAGAAACTGGGCGGGGAAGTTACAGTGGTGAGCCTGGGCGGCGACTCTGCGGCCGCTGCGATCCGCACGGCCATGGCCATGGGAGCGGACAAGGGCATCCTGCTCAAGACGAGTGGGCCAGCTGATGATCCCCTTCAGGTAGCCCGCGCCATTGCCGGGGAGATCGGCGGTACAGGTGTGGATGTGGTTTTTTTCGGCAAGCAGGCCGTGGGTAACGAACACGGCCAGGTAGGGATTCTCGTAACAGAGCTTCTCGGCATACCGGGTATCTCGGAGGTAAGTGAAATCGAGATCACCGAAAACGGCGCAACGGGCAAGCGCGAGATCGAGGGAGGCACTGAATCTTTCGAGTGCAACCTGCCCGCAATGTTTACCGCTCAGAAAGGACTCAACGAACCGCGCTATCCCTCGCTCAAAGGGCGCATGGCAGCCAAGAAAAAAACTCTGGAGGTCAAGGAGATCAGCCTGGGCGAACAGCTTCTGGCTGTCGAATCCCTGAATTATCCCCTGCAGCGCGAGCGGGGCATGATTGTCGGAGAGGGGGCCGCTGCTGCCGCGGAACTGGTGCGCCTTCTCAGGGAAGAAGCCAAGGTTATCTGACACGACAGTTTTCGACAATAATTCAATTCAATAGTGTCCGGGGAAATTACATGGGAATCTTTGGGGCATGATCATGTTCTCAATTTGCAGCGAGCAGGGGAGATAGAGATTAAATTGTAGCCTTAGTTGTCCCTGTTGAGAGATTGAAATCTTTCGATAATCTTTCATGCTCTTGAAAGAGCTGTTCTCACCCGATCGCAGCCGCAGGCTGCGTCAGCGGGCCGCCTGTTTGAGGTGAGGCAAGAGTAGCGTTGTAGTAGCCCGAGTAATTTCCATCGTGGCAACCACGAA
>JAUVUV010000326.1 GCA_030604975.1 Candidatus Glassiibacteriota bacterium
CCCCTCTCAAGAGGGGAATTTCTACTTCCACCCACCCCCCTGTATGAAGCAAATCTATCAGTGGGGCTGCCGGGAGAATTCCCCTCTCTCAAGAGGGGATACAGGGGTGTGTTAGACTGTCAATATTGAATAATCTCAGGGAGATTCACCAAACGTCCCAAAGGAGAACAATCACCACTTTATTAGAATTTCTTCAAAGGTCTCTTATACTGAAAAATCGCCTGTAAAGATGAATCCGGTATATATATTTCTGATCGCAGTCGGCCTGGCAATGGACGCCCTGTCTGTTGCCGTTGCGCTAAGTCTCAAATTCAGATGGGTCTCCTTACGTCAATTCTTCAGGCTTTCCTTCCATTTTGGCTTCTTCCAGTTTCTCATGCCGATCATTGGCTGGTCAGTGGGCACCCGCATAGGCACCTTTATCAGGGACTATGACCACTGGGCGGCCTTTTTACTGCTCACTTTTCTCGGAATCAAGTTGATTAAAGAACAAGGCGGAGAAACAGATTATGTGAAAGCCCGGGATCCAACCAAAGGCAGGTGGCTGGTATTGCTTTCGCTGGCAACCAGTATGGACGCCCTGGTGGTTGGGATCAGCCTTTCTTTTATCGGTGTCTCGATCTGGATACCGAGTCTAATTATCGGTGCGGTTGCAGCTCTTTTCACCCTTTTCGGCATGTATTTCGGCAACAAATTGAGAGGAAAAACTACGGGGTACCTTGGAATGGCGGGCGGAGTTATTCTTATCGGGATCGGGATAAAAATTCTGGTGGAAGATTTGTTTTTCTAATCCGGTAAAGCCGATGCCGGTCTTATCTGCCAGCCAGTAAGCGAAGGAGTTCCAGAAGGTCGAAAATATCGGTGCCTCCATTCTGGTCGATGTCGGAACAGACATGTTCCGCCGCCCTGCCGCTGAGAATTCTCAACATCTGGATCAGGTCGAAAACATTCAGCTCTCCGCTACGGTCTACATCCCCAGTCACTTCGCAAGCCAGTACCGGTCTCAAAGCCACCCGGCCGGCCTGATTGATTTCAACACTTCCAGACAGCTCGAACGGCTCCAGATCGCCTTGCAGACTTTCAAGCTCGAATATTACCGTTACACTATCCAGGAAAGCTGCCGAAAGCGGGGTAAAAGCGAGATCTACCAAATTAGTTCCGGCTGGCGGTCCGTAGTCGGCAAAGCCCGCTATTCCAAGCAGTCCGCTATTAAGTGCTGTGGTGTCGAAATCAAGATTCAGAGCGTCCTCTTCGACAGTGCCAGCCAGGGGAAGCAAGACTCTCAAGCTTTCTGGTGGCCAGTGGATATCCATGCTGAACGAGATCAGTTCCTGCGAGGAGCTGGAAAAATCTATCGAGACAGTGTAAGCGAGACTGTCAGTCCAGAGGGTGTCCGGCGGGTCCAGCGCAGCGGAAATGAAAAGCGTATCGTTTTCTAATCCCAGCGCTCTTCGCGCTGCGCTGATCGCGTTGGCCCTGCCGTGTCCCCAGTAATTGTCCGGTGCGCCTGCGGTCATACTGTCCGTGGCTGCGGTTGCTGTGAGGATGCTCTTTATCTGAGAGTTGGTCAGTGAAGGGTCAGCTTCCAGAAGAAGCGCGCAGACACCGGCCACATGTGGCGCAGCAAAGCTCGTGCCCTGGCTCACCCCGTGGATACTGTCAGTTGCAACCAAGACCAGGGGTTTGCTGCCTATAGGGCTATTGAACATCGAGAGTTTCTCGGCGACAGGCCAGGCCCAGCGGCTCAGCGAAGCCATCACCCAGCGCCCTGGAGCGGTGATCTCCGGCTTTAGCACCCCCTTGCGGTTTGGCCCCAGGCCGGTGAAATAAGTCAGCGTACCCGGCTCTGAGCGGCCGAGAAAGATCCCGGAAGAGCCGGCAGGGCCCTCCAGAGAAAGCCAATCCGCCCTGACTGTATATGCCCCCGCGGTAATGAGTTCCGGGCTGGTTCCTGGTGTAGTGACAGTGCCCAGTTCGGTGACATGGGAACCGAATCTGGGATAAAGGCCGTACGTGCTGTAAAGATATGCGTCAAACGAACCGGTACTGGCTTTCATGACCAGATACCAGGTGCCGGTGGTAATCTCGATATTGTTGTCCTTGCGCAATGTGTCCCAGACAGCCAGATCGTAAAACTCCACCGCAATCAGCCGGTCCCCGCTGTGCTGATTCGGCCCCCCGAAAGCGTTATCCACAAGCAGCACACCGTCCTTTGTAAGGATTGTATCCAGGCTTGCGAACCCATCGGGATAGGGCCCGTAAACCTGGCTGTCCGGAGCCACGAGGGACAGTTCCAGCCCCGGATGACCACTCGAAAGCCAGATCTCGATCCACAATTCGTCCTCGTGCGCACCCTGTCCGTTTATGTTTAGTTCAAGAGCGATACTGTCACCAGGAGCGCCTGTGAAATCCCCCCGGGCGTGCATACCACTGTGACGTGAGTTGCCGGAGGCTGCTACCAGCGCTCGTCCCGGCAAGTTCGGTTCTGCGAATGAGGCGATAAACTTTTCGAACGGATCGCTGCCGTCATGGGAGCCGAGCGTGCTGCCGAAACTCATGTTGCATACGTACGGTTTACCCAAGGCCTGAGCGAGTGAATTGATAAAGGAGAGGCCGTTCATGATGTTTACATCACTGAACACCGAATCTCGCGGAACCGGGGTCACCTTGACAACGACCAGATCCGCTCCATTTGCCACTCCACCGTAAATACCCACAGTATCAGGCGCCACGGCAGGCGAGGCAGCGGCAGTGCCAGCCACGTGCGTGCCATGGCCCATGAAATCTTTCTGCCGGATATTTCCCTCACCCCTCAAGGCGCGTTCAATCTCCTGTCCGGTGACCAGAATCCCGCCGTAAGAGCTTTGCGTTCCGAGATCGCCACTTTTAAGAGAATCGGCAGGTTCGCTCAAGTCGAGCACTGCAACAATCCGCGTGGCGCCGTCCTCGCGAAGGAAATCCGGGTGGCTCCAGTCGATTCCGGAATCGAGCACGCCGATTATCACGCCTCTGCCAGTAAGCCCAAGCCTCTGCGAGGTGCGCACCGCGCGAACCGAGAAGACTCCCGGATCATCGTTTGGGAAATAGTACCGCTCCGAGCGGATATGCTCTATCGCAGAGTTAGCGGCAACCAGGGGCAAAGCTTCAAGGTCCACAACTCCTGCAGCAACATTTCCCCGCCGGGCGGTCAGGCGAAGGCCGGATAAGGAAAACCCGTCCGTGCCCTGTGCCAGTGTCACCACTACCTTACGCCAGACTCTTTTTCCTCGTGTTCTCTGGGCGCTCAAGCGCGCACCTTTCTCCCCATATCTGGCAAGCCATTCAGTACGGAGGCGGGTGCCGACTTTACCAAACCATTGCCTGCCTGGCTCCTGCGCCAAGAGTCGTCCCTGCAAAATAGCCGATAAAAGAAAAGCGGCCAGAACGGCGTTTCTAAGAGCCATTATCATGATGGTCAATCCAGTGATTCGTTTTAACCAGGCGTGGAAATGAACTACTCCTCGGCAGAGCCGCGAGGTAGCAAAATGATGAATTTGATCGATTTTATCTCCTCCCCGAGGGCGAACAGATCAAGACAACCCCCTGTCTCCCCCTTTTTTAAGGGGGATTATACCGATCCCCCTTTGGTATGGGGGATTATACCGAAGCAAGACTTCGAGGAATTCTTTTCGATTAAAGTAACTGAAGAAGTTCGATCAGGTCGAAAATGTTTGTTGCCCCATCCCGGTTGATATCAGAACAGGCATTCTCCTCCACCTTGCCGGCAAG
>JAUVUV010000235.1 GCA_030604975.1 Candidatus Glassiibacteriota bacterium
GTACTTGTACCGGATGCTGAGAACTTATGAGAGCGATGAAAAAATTCTTGGCCTTCGAAACCAGCAGTATGAGCTTCTCAAAAACGACAGGGAGTTGCGGGAAAGCATTCAGGTCATGCTGAACCGCCTTAGAAGCGATAAGGCTTCATATGTGTCCTACATAATTTTCGATACCCTGCCGGCCAAACCGAAATTTTTCTACCTGATTTACCTATCCTCTTTTATTACTGTCAGCTCGACATTTCTGATGTTTTTTATCAACCCGTTCTTTTTCGTATTTCTGTCATTCGCCCTGATACATATCGCGATCAATGCTATTTACGGTAAAAAGATCTATGAACATTCCGCGGGGCTTTCGTACCTGAATGTCATGCTGGGCGCAGCTATTTCCCTGTCCAACATCAAAGTGCGCCATGAGTTACCGCAGCTCTCAAATCTACGTGAAAACAAAGGCTTCGTTAGAAAGCTCAGGAAAAAAATCGGCTGGCTGGTAATCGATAAATCGCGGCTTAATGATATTTCGGAAGCATTTATCGAGTACCTGAACCTGATCTGCCTGTTCGACCTGGTGGCGTTTATCCGTTCCATCGACCATTTGAAATTACACCGGGAGAAAACCGCCGGTATTTTCGACTCGGTAGCCTCGCTGGACGCCGTGATTTCGGTTGCCTCATACCTGGAAGGACTATCAACCTATACCATTCCCGAAATCAATCAGGAGCCCAGGATCAACGTCGTTGATATCTACCATCCATTATTACAAAATCCGGTTGCCAACTCTTTTCAGCTCAGTGGCAGGTCCGCACTGATTACCGGGTCGAACATGGCCGGCAAGACGACTTTTATCAGAACAATCGGGGTCAACATACTTTTGGGGCGGACAGTTCATATCTGCCTGGCCCGAAGGTGCGAAATCCCGGCCGCGATAATCAGGTCTTCGATCAGGATCGAAGAAAACCTTGATGAAGGCAAAAGTTATTACTTTGTGGAAGTGGAAAAATTGCTGAAGTTCATCCGTTTGTCTGGAGACGGAAAACAGTATTTATTTCTGATCGACGAAATTTACCGGGGTACGAATACGATCGAGCGAGTTGCAGCGGCAACGGCTGTATTGAAATATCTCAACCGGAACAATACTGTTCTGGTTACCACGCACGATATCGAATTGCAGGATTTGCTGGATAAAGAATACGATATGTATCATTTCAGCGAGCAGGTATCCGGGGATAATTACTTTTTCGACTATAAAATTAAAAAAGGCCCGACCAAGTCTCGCAATGCGATTAAGCTGCTTGAGCTGAGCGGATATCCGGAATCGGTCACGGAGCATGCTTCTTCTCTGGCCAGGGAGTTTTCAAAAAGATATGAAAATTAGACTTCTCCTGAAAGGAAGAAGGTGAACACAACTTCTGAAAGAGAGAAAGAAACAGCCCTTTTCAATCTGTAATTGGTTGAGACAGCTTTTATGAAAGCCCTGGTTCTGAAAAAATATAACAAGCTGGTTTACAAGGATGTTCCAGAACCAGCAGTTGGTGCGGACGAGGTGCTGATCCGGGTAAAGGTTTGCGGAATCTGCGGCAGCGACGTGCACGGACTGGACGGCAGCACGGGCCGGAGAATCCCCCCGCTGATCATGGGGCATGAGGCCGCAGGCGTTGTCGCTGAGGTGGGCACCGATGTGAGTGATCTGAAAGCCGGAGAACGAGTGACTTTCGACTCCACGATCTACTGCGGCGAGTGCGATTATTGCCTTAAGGGTGAGGTAAACCTCTGCGATAACCGCCGCGTGATCGGTGTATCCTGCGACGAGTACCGCCAGGACGGAGCCTTTGCAGAATATGTCGCCGTGCCGCGCAGATGTGTTTACCGGATTCCGGAATCGCTATCATTCGAGGCGGCCTCCACAGTGGAGCCGCTGTCCGTGGCAGTGCACGCAGTGGGCCGGGTGAACCTATCCCAGGATCATACCGCTGTAGTGATCGGGGCGGGGATGATCGGCCTGTTGATCGTCCAGGTGCTCAAGGCGCGCGGCTGCGGGTTTATCGCTGCTGTGGATCTTGACCAGGAGAGGCTTAAACTGGCAGTCGAGCTGGGAGCCGACGAGGGTTTGAACCCTGAAAAGGACGACATCCCTGCGAAAGTTTTAATCCGCACCGGCAATCGTGGAGCGGACCTTGCTTTCGATGCAGTAGGCCTTGGCTCCACCGTCCAGACAGCGCTCGGAAGCCTTTCCAAAGGCGGCTCACTGGTTCTGGTAGGCAACTTTTCGCCCAAGATCGAAATGCCGCTGCAGAAAACTGTTGTCCGGGAGATTTCGATTTACGGCTCCTGCGCCTCAGCGGGCGAGTACCCCGAATGCCTCCAGATGCTGGAAAGTGAGGCAGTCAGGGTCGACAGGTTGATCAGTGCAAAAGCTCCCCTGTCCGAGGGAGCCGGCTGGTTCGGTCGGCTTTACAGGGGGGAGAAAGGGTTGATCAAGGTCTGCCTGCTAGCCTGAGAGTTTTTACCCAGGCAAGAAAGGAACGGATTTCAAATGAGTGAAAACATTTTTGACCTGAGCAACAGGGTGGCGATAATAACCGGTGCCAGCCGGGGGCTGGGCCAGTATTTCGGACGTGCCCTGGCGCGCGCCGGAGCGGACCTGGTGATCACCAGCCGCAAAATCGATTCGCTCGAGCCTTTCAGGGCCGAAATCGAATCCCTGGGCCGGAAGGCCCTGCCGGTGGAGCTTGACGTGTGCGACTACGAAAGCATCCAGAACATGGTAGAGGCTGCCGCCGAGCACTATGGAAAAATCGACATCCTGGTCAACAACGCAGGCTGCAACGTACGGAAACCCTCTGTGGATATAACCTGGGAGGACTGGAACCTGGTGCTCGATACAAACCTTCGCGGTACTTTCTTTGTTGCCCAGGCCGTGGCGAAAAAGATGATCCCCCACAGGTACGGAAGGATAATCAATATCGGTTCGGTAACCAGTGTGTTCGGCTATGCAGGACTGGCTCCCTACTGCGCCAGCCGGGGAGCAGTGAAACAGCTTACCATGAGCCTGGCCGATGACTGGGGAGTGCATGGTATCACGGTCAATTGCCTGGCTCCGGGCTGGTTCAAGACCGCGCAGAATGCTATGATGTATGAGAACAAAGAGTGGGTCGAATACTTATGCGACCGCATTCCGCTCAAAAGGCCGGGGTTGCCGAACGACCTGGACGGGGCGATTGTGTTCCTCGCCTCGGATGCGAGCCGGTATGTGACAGGCCAGACAATCCTGGTCGACGGCGGAATCAGCACCGGGGCCACGCGCGCAATGCCTCGGAAAGAGAAGCATTGACCCCTGAATCGAGTAACCGTGAATCTATCTTTCCAGCCGGAGGAAATGATGAGAATTGCAATTCTTTCCTTTGCATTATTTCTACTTTCCTGTGTCCTGTCCGCTGCCAGAGCCGGGACCTCCGACACCCTGCTCTACCATACGGACTTTTCGCGCCTGTCACCCGGAGTATTCGGAGAATACGCGTCCAAAGGATTCCCGGAATACCACCACGTGCCACGCGAGTTCACTGACGGATGGGAAATTGTCAACAACCGCGGACCCACGGAATGGAAAGTTTTCGAACTGGACAGCGCACAGACACTGGAATACCTCGGGTACAACGAGACTGTCTGGACACACAACTTCACCTACCCGATCCTCTGCACCGGAGACCCATTGTGGAGCGATTACAATCTCGATGTGAAAGTTACCCCCCTTAATCCCACAGACCTGACCGGGATCATTTTCCGCTACCAGGACGGCCGGCACTACTACCTTTTCGCTTTCGCACCCGGCGACAGCCTCATCCTGCGCTACCGTGACGGGGAGAAAGGCTTCCGCCGGGACGGCTGGCATGAGCTCGGCTCTGCCGGTTTCCGGATCGACCGCTCCCGGCCCTACCGGATGCGGGTGGAAGCGCACGGCGATAAAATTCGCTGCTATCTTGACGGTAAAAAAGTTTTTGATGTTAACGACAAACGGTATGCAGGCGGCAAGATCGGTCTTTTCGCCTGCGCTCCTGTGCGCTATCACCAGGTGACAGTTACCACCACAGCTCAGGAAAAGAAAGCCTACATCGAGCGCATCTCAGCCAGGCAGGCCGAACTGGATTCTCTCAGGCGCAACAACCCCAGGCCGGTGATCTGGAAAAGGATCGCCACAGGTGGTTTCGGGGTCGCACGGGCAATGCGTCTGGGCGACCTGGACGGCGACGGCAGGCTGGACATGCTACTGGTGCAGAACATTCCCTTTTTCGGCGGCAACTACAACATGATAAGCTGTATGACCGCCCTGGACCTGGACGGCCATATTCTCTGGCAAATCGGCAAACCGGACCCGGATCACGCATACGTGACCTACGACGTGGCGGTCCAGATCCACGATATCGACAATGACGGCGCCAATGAGGTGATCTACGCACATGAGAGCTGGATCAAAATCCTTGATGGCAGGACAGGGAAAGAGAAGGCCCGCTACCGGGTGCCGGAGTCCAAAATCCTGCCCGGCGAAACCTCGTGGAACGAATACAAGCACTACTACCGCCGGGATCACCTTCACTTTCTAAACGTGGACTGCTTCGCTTTCGCCGAC
>JAUVUV010000389.1 GCA_030604975.1 Candidatus Glassiibacteriota bacterium
GGAAAGTCTGGAGTTGGAAAGCCGCTAATTGTCCGGATCTGCCGGACTCGATGAAAGCTCGTTTTGCTACCACGGATGAGTGTAAGCCCCTGGATGGAGGCAGAAGGATTCTGATAACCTCTTCCTCGGACGGCGTTGCGCTGGTCGAGCGGGAAAGCGGCAGGGTGTTGTTTTACGCCCTTGCGGCCAATGCCCACTCAGCGGAATTTCTGCCTGGAGGACGTATAGCCGTGGCAGCCTCCCACCGCCCCGGAGGCCATGGCGACCGGCTGATCGTATTCGATCTTGGTACTCCCGGAAAAGAGCTCTGCTCTTACGATCTTCCCTGGGGTCATGGAGTTGTGTGGGATGGGGAAAAAGAGTTGCTCTGGGCGCTTGCCCATGAGGACATCCGAGTGTTCAAACTCAAGAATTGGGATTCGCAAAACCCGTCTCTCGAAAGTGTGGATCTGATAGAGCTTCCCGAGAGCGGCGGGCACGATTTCTCTCCAGTGCCGGGAACTGCGAAAATTGCCCTCAGCACGAGCAATCACTGCTGGCTGTTCGACCGCGACAAGCGTACTTTCCAGCCTCACCCGGAACTGGCTGATAAGCGCAGGGTCAAGTGTATTTCGTATAACCCTTCAACCGGCCGGCTCGCCTGGGTACAGGCGGAGGGCGAAAACTGGTGGTCAGAAAGGGTTCGTTTCCTGCACCCCGAGTATACTCTGCAACTTCCCGGCAGACGTCTCTACAAGGCTCGCTGGAATATCCCGGAAAACTGAAGAGGCATAAGAATGAGTGTCGCTTTAGCTGCTATCGGGATTTATATTAAAAAGTCAGTATTCAACCCGGCCGGTTTAATGCTCCTATAATCCCTTAACTCCCTTTTTACTTTCCCAAAGAGGTAAAGATGAAACCACAAGTGAAATTATTTGCCTCTGTTCTTTTTCTCTTTTTTTTAATCGGCGTGGCTTACTTTGCAGGATGCAATGCGGGCCCGGGTGTAAAAACCTCTGAGGGTGACTACCTTTACCTGGGCGAAAATCCTGAGTATGGCCCGCTGGTCATTCATCCGGTTCCGGCTGCAGGAGATACAGTTTTCACTGACCCTGCCGGTTTCAACTGGCTGCCTGAGGAAGGCTCCAGGGGTTTTATTCTCGAAATCTCTCGGGATCCTCAGTTTGCTCAAAGCGCGAAGCTTCTCAAAGAAGCAACAGGTCGCGGCCCTTTGGTTCCCGGATCGCTCGATTCGACACCGGTGGTTGTGGAGGGCAGCGCATCGTGGCTTGTCGCCGGGCTTCCTCTTCCTCTCCACCGGCCCTCTTTTAAGCTGGGAAAGGGAGACTGGTACTGGCGCTGGCGCTGTGTTTTTTCGCAACAGGAAATTTCTCCCCCAAGCGCTGCCCGCAGGTTTACAGTTTCGCCCGGCAGCCTGGAATATACGGTCCCTCCCCTGAAAGAACTGTTTGCCCGAATCCCGGAGCGCCACCCGAGATTGTTTATCCGGCCGGAGCAGCTTGACAGCCTCCGCAGCCTGCTGGAAACGAGCCAACCGCATAAAAGGCTCTACCAGAGGATTGCCGCCTACGCGGATACTCTTCTCCAACTGCCGATCAATCAAGAGCCGCCGCCTTTCCCTGATGAGCGAGAATTCAATTATCCGCTCTGGCGCGACTATTACGACCTGGCCAGAAAATCGGGGCAGGTGCTTGATTTCCTCGGTTTCTGCTACATGATGACCGGTGAGAGTAAATATTCCGACCGGGCGAAAGAGTGGCTCCTGGCTTTTGCCGGGTGGGACCTGGAGGGAACCAGTTCCATGTCCTATAACGATGAGGTGGCGATGCCGATCCTGCTCAATGGTGCGCGGGCATATGACTGGATATATGACGCCCTGAACCAAAGCGAGCGGGAAACGATCCGGCAGATGCTGGTTGTCAGGGGAGAACACGCCTACCAGCGGTGGCAGAGATCGGATTATCACCTCAAGCCTTACACAAGCCACCAGACACGGCTGATCAATTATATGAGCCAGGTGGGAGTTGTACTTTACGGCGAGGCGGAAGAGCCGAAAAAGTGGCTGAGCTATCTCTTGCCCCCGGTAACCACCTTTTACCCCGGCTGGGGCGGAAGAGACGGGGGCTACTCGGAGGGGCCGAGCTACTGGATGATGTATTTCAACTACATGCTCCAGTCGGCCCACTGCATCCAGAGCGCCATGGGCCTGGACGTGTTGAAAAAGCCATTTTACCGTAACAACGGTTACTACAAGATTTATGCTTATCCTTACTACGGCGTGCTGCGTCCGTTCGGCGATACTGGAATCGGCGCCTACTGGCCGGCGGATAAAATGAACCTTTACCGCCTGGCCTCGGTGCATGACAACCCGTACTTCCGCTGGCGCGCCGAGATGAGTGAGCCAGAGGAGATGCCGGTAGCCGAAACTATGGTCCCTACCGGAGTCATGAGCTTTTTCTGGCTGGACGAGGGTCCGGGACATATCACGCCGAAAGCACCGGATGACTTACCTGGTGCCTGGGCCTTCCGGGATATCGGCCTGGTGGCTTTCCACGAGGAGTTGGGAAACCCCCAGGAGACTTACTTCCTGTTGAAAAGCTCTCCATACGGCGCCTGGAGCCATATCTATGCTGATCAGAACTCGTTCTATATCCAGGGATTCGGTGAGGCCCTGGCGATCCAGTCCGGCTATTACCCGCATTACGGCCACGCTCATCATACAGAGTGGACCTGGCAGACCCGCGCGCATAACTCGGTGCTGGTCGATGGCGAGGGGCAGAAAATCCGTGACCGTACCTCACGGGGAAAGATTATCGCTTTCTCACCCGGCAGCGGTCTGCCCGGCAGTCTCGATTACGCAGCCGGGGATGCCACGGAGGCCTATGAGGGGCGCCTGAAAAAGTTTATCCGCCACGTCTATTACGAGCGCCCCCGCGATTTCCTGATAGTTGACGAACTCGAAGCCCCGAAACCAGTACGTTTCGACTGGATGCTGCATGCCCTGGAAAGAATGACAATTGACAGGAGGAACAATAGGGTTACCATACGCAGGGGAAAGGCGCGCTTGGTCGTGGAGTTTCTCTCGCCGGAAGAGCTCACTTTCTCACAGACAAACAGGTTCACTGCCTCACCCGGCAGGGCCTACCCCGAGGGATATGCTTATCCCGATCAGTGGCACCTTACGGTTTCGACAAGGAAAAAGTCCGAGGCCGTTTCGTTTGTGGTCAAGATGAAAGTGAGAA
>JAUVUV010000494.1 GCA_030604975.1 Candidatus Glassiibacteriota bacterium
CTGGCGACTTCTCCCGCATGCCTGCCAAAGATGACCTGCACACCGGATTTAGGTTCATGTATAATGTTAGCATCTGGGGTTGAATTTTACTCAGATGCCTGATATTTGGCAAAAAATAAAGTATTCGGCTTGAATAGCCTCGAACAGTTCACATAAGCTGCAAATCAAAACTTTATCTCGATTTAACCAGCACTATTTAATTATTACTTCCGCAGGCGAAATGTCCAGGTATCCTTCAACGGCGCATTATCTACTGCGCGCAGGACTATCCGGTTCAGGTTTTCTCCCCAGGCCGCCTGAAGCCTCCTATCCTCCAGGTCGATTTTTTCGACTTCCGGTGTGAGCTTATCGGCGGGATAACTCAGCTTGAGTGTGAATCCTTCTCTGTCGCCGCTCTTTTCAATAAGCGTAATAAGTCCCTTTTTATCCAGGTCCACCTTGCAAGGAGTAATCAGGCTGAGCATCAAAACTCCATCGCGTTTGGCAAGCCTGTATGATTCCACCAACCGCACCTCTTTACCCCGTACGAGGCGCACCGCGCGTTTCCAGGAGATCACCCCTGCGCTTTCCGGGTATGCCCCGGCAATATCCATTGAAAGTTCGGCATATGAGTTTTTCTCTTTATAGCGGACATCCCCGGCGGTGAAACTCCTGCCGTTTTTCTGCGTCACTCCGTTGATCGTGGGCAGGTTGTGGAAAGCCGACTGCATGGTCCAGATTTCGTAGCGTTTATCGCTGAATGTTTTGCGGGTGTATGTGCCTACCCCGGCATCGATAATCGCCGGGCGGCCGTCCACATAAACGATGAAATTGCCCACATCGTTATGGTTGTGGCTTTCGGCATTGTGGCCTCCCTTGGCTGCCAGGTACAGGCCCTCAGAGGTACCTGCTCTGGAGCGTGCTGCCATGACCTGTATCCCGTCGAGCCAGACATCCCGCACATGCGGCTGAAAGCCCTCAGCCGAGATCAGTTCGCGCAGGTTGGCCAGTGCCGGCAAGGCCCGGCCTATACTTCCCGAGACACCCGGGCTGCTTGCCATCCTCTTTTTTGCCGCGTAAGCCCCCAGTGCGGCCATATTTTTGTCGCCGATCCTTTTACCGTAGCGGTAGACCAGGTCACCGGCGATTCCCACCTTTGCCGGGGCGTCTGCGAAATTGATAAAATAACGCTCGTTTATATGTGCGCGATAAATAAAACGTCCCATTTGCTGTATCAGGGGCTTGTTGTATACATCGATCTCGCCGTTCGTGGCACTATGTAGCAGCTCCAGGCAGTCAAAAAGCGAGGCAGCAGCCCGGCCCCAGTAACCCGGGCCCTCGTCGCAGCCGCCGTCCGGATGATAGGAAGCGATAAAGAGATCGAGGCTCCGCAGAACTTTTTCCACAGCAGCCACGCGCCTGTTATCGTCATCCTCGAGCAGAAAGTTGGCTGTGAGCCAGTTGGAATTGCACCAAGGGTTCCAGTTGTTTATGTGCGCGCCACTAAAACCCATCCACCAGAAATCGTCCCTTTCAAGGCAGGGCCGCAGCACCCGCGCACTTGCCTCGCGCAGAAGCCGGGTGTTGATCAGCGGGGAAATCTCATCGAGCTGCGGGCCGACCAGGTAATGGATCCAGGCGAGAAGAGCCACGGTCTCGGCACTGAAAAGGTCCACCACCGGTTCTTCCACATCAGGAAGCCCGGATCTGGCTCGCTGGGCGCTAATGTGCGCCGGAATCACCCAGCTCGACTCTTCCAGGACCGCCCAGACACCGTTTACTATCTCATCCATAAAACGCCCTTTTGCCTCCATGCACTCTGCCAGAACGAGATTCACGAGCCGGTTTCTTCTTTCAAAATAAGGCCCCTCGTAACGGGAGCGGTTGCCGTTTATCGAGAACTCCAGATAAAGCGTGGCAGGCAGCACGGGCCACTGGCTCCCGAGAGCCTGTTCCGCCCTGGCGATGTGCGTCCGGCGAGTCTTCTCAGGCAGCGAATTCCAGAAATCTCGCTCTGCCAGGCTAGCAAAAGGATGCCATTCGGAGCGGGGGAGGAGAACTTCTCGAAGGTTTTCTATCGGGTACTGGGAACTCAGGCTGGGCTTGGATTGGCCGGGATCGGCAGGAAGCGGCTGAAAATAAGCGAGAAAGGGGAAAAGAAACACATTGACACACAATCCTCTCCAGAGTTTTTTAAAGCCGAACATCTTGACCTTCCTTGCTAAATGATTGTCCAGGCTGATACAGTTATATTTGATCAATCAAGCTCATCAACAGATTATACTTTTGAGAAACTAAGATAACAGGGAAGAAAATATACAAAGCAACTAACCCGGATTATTAATGAAACCCAGACCTTGACAGGGCTGATCACTTATTTTCACATTTTTATCAGCCACTGAGGGAGGGGGCGGCGGCTGTGCGACTCCAAGTCGCACA
>JAUVUV010000092.1 GCA_030604975.1 Candidatus Glassiibacteriota bacterium
AAAAATATCTCGCAACCTGGACATTGGGTACCTGAGCAGGAAATTCGCATACGGGAGTGATCGGAGGCTGCTTAGGCGCTTTTACTTTATTCAGGACGATTGATTGCCCGCAACTTTGTATTTAATCGCTTTTCTTAAGCAAAAGAGAGTGTATCAATGATTGAGCTTAGCATTTCCGGTCTTGGCATAGATAGTTCCAACAACTCACCCGTAGTTCTTCTCAAAGAGAAAGACGGTGAGCGGGTGCTGCCGATCTGGATCGGGCCGAGCGAAGCCAGCGCTATTGCCATGGAAATCTCAGGAGTAAAATTCAAACGGCCGCTGACCCATGATCTGTTCAAGCAATGCCTGGTCGATCTCGGGATTTCCCTGGAATCGGTTTTTATCAGTGAACTGAAAGATAATACCTATTACGCCAGGATATACCTGAATCACCAGGGGAAACAGATCGAACTGGATGCCCGGCCCAGCGACTCTATCGCTTTGGCACTCCGCATGAAAGCACCGATTCATACCACGGATGAGTTGCTCGAAAACGCTAGCAAGATCATGCCGAAAACTGTAAAACAGTCTGAAGAGTACGACCCGGAAAAACTCCGGGAAACCCTTCGAAAGATGAATCCAGAGGATTTTGGCAAGTTTTCATTTTAGGCAGTACCTCTCGAATCGGCGTTAATCACTAAGCGGTCGAACCGGCAATTGAATCGTATTCAGCGAATGATCGCAAATTATAACCTCCGGGCGGTCAAATTTTTATGAACAGGTCTGGTGCATAATCAAATCAAATTCCTTGACTGGCTGGTGAGGATTTATTAAAATAAATTCAATCAAGTTTTTGTTACGTGTCTGAATGTAAGTATCTGCTGTCAAATTTTTGTCGGGGGTTAGCGTGTATTATTTGTATTTGTACCTCCTGTTTCCAGCTTAATCTTTCCTCTGATAGTGAGGTAACAGACCGCAGACACTTAAGCATATTTCGATACTAACCAAACCCACTATCAAATCGATAGTGGGTTTTTGTTATTAAGAAGGACACCAGAGCCGGTATCGGCCCAAGCAGGTTTTTTTCACTTGCAGAGAAAAGAAACTCTGTTATCCGGGCATATTCCGGGAGTGTTTGAGCAGAAGGTTCATTGTTATGGAAAAAGAAATCAATGACTGGCGCTTGAAAATAGACGAGATCGACGAGAAACTGGTCGAGTTGTTCAACCTCCGGGCCGAGTACGCCAGCGAAATCGGCAATGTCAAGAAAAAGTTGAGAATCTCGATTTATAATCCGGAGAGGGAAAACCAGATTTTCACTCATGTACAAGCACGCAATCAAGGGCCTTTGTCAAACGAGGCGATTCGCCGCCTGTTTGAACGAATAATAGACGAAACCCGCCGTCTGGAACGGGAAAGTTTCGAAAAGGAGCAGGGCAATGGTCATTAGCATGCGGCCTGATGCCACCGAAGCTCAAATCGAGGCAGTTATCCGAAAACTGCAGGAGCTGAATCTCGACTCCCACCGCTCTACTGGTGTAAACCGCACTGTGATCGGCGCAATCGGTGATATCTCCCAGATCGATACCCGTGATTTCGAGATCCTGGAAGGTGTGGACGAGGTGGTGCGCATAAGCGCCCCTTACAAGCTTGCCAGCCGGCAGTTCAAGTCGAACAATACGGTAATCAAAATCGGTGAGGTTGAAATCGGGGGCAGGGAAGTGGTGGTTATTGCCGGCCCCTGTTCCATAGAGGACAGCGAACAGATT
This sequence comes from Candidatus Glassiibacteriota bacterium, assembly GCA_030604975.1. Classification (GTDB taxonomy): domain Bacteria; phylum Gemmatimonadota; class Glassbacteria; order GWA2-58-10; family GWA2-58-10; genus JAUVUV01. Next base: position 1,752 of record JAUVUV010000092.1, read on the forward strand.
GACAAGATCGCCCGCCTGGTGGCTGCAAGCGGCGCCAGGATTCTTCGTGGCGGGGCTTTTAAACCGCGCACTTCTCCCTACAGTTTCCAGGGACTTGGTGAGAACGGGCTGAAAATTATGCGCGAAGCGGCTGATAAATACAACCTGGCTATCTGCAGCGAAATCATGGATGCAAGCCAGATCGGGCTGATGCTAAACTATGTGGATATCCTTCAAGTGGGCGCCAGGAACATGCAGAATTATACCCTGCTGCGCAGTCTGAGCAAGCTGAATAAGCCGGTTCTCCTCAAGCGCGGTCTCTCTGCCACAATCGAGGAACTGCTGATGTCTGCCGAATATATCCTCGCTGGCGGAAACCAGGAGGTCATCCTCTGTGAGCGCGGAATCCGCACTTTCGAAACTTATACACGCAATACAATGGATATCTGTGCCATACCGGTGGTCCAGAAGCTTAGCCACCTGCCGATTATTGCCGACCCGAGCCATGGTACCGGTATCCGGGATAAGGTGCTGCCAATGGCGCGTGCCGCTATCGCCGCAGGGGCCGACGGTCTTATCGTGGAGGTTCATCACGACCCGAACAAGGCAGTCAGCGACGGCGCCCAGAGCCTGTACCCCGAACAGTTCGACAAGCTGATGAAAGAACTTGAAATTATCGCCAGGGCCATAGGAAGAACCCTCGGCATTTGATTTAACTAAAAAATCTCTTAAAGGATGCGGTGAAACGATGTTCGAATTTGCCATCCATATCCGATGGTACTCTACTACCAGTTTGCGTCTCCTCTCCTAATCTCTGGTTGTGTAACAACTTGTTAATAATACAGTTAATAAAATTAACGATACTGGGATTTATATCTCAGGGAGGTATAAATGTCTGACAACAGGCGAAAAATTGTCATTTTCGATACCACCCTTCGTGATGGAGAACAGTCCCCTGGATGCAGCATGAATCTGGAAGAAAAACTCAGAATGGCTCTCCAGCTTGAGAAACTCAATGTTAATGTGATCGAAGCAGGCTTCCCGATCGCCAGCGAGGGAGATTTCAAGGCGGTCAATCAGATATCCAAACAGGTCAGGGGCGCGATAATCGCCGGGCTTGCCAGGGCGGTCAAGATCGATATCGACCGGGCCTGGGAAGCTCTTAAAAGTGCAGCCAAGCCCCGGATTCACACTTTTATCGCCACCAGCGATATTCATCTCAAGTACAAGCTGAAAAGGAGCCGCCAGGAGGTGTTAGACGCAGCCGTGGCGGCGGTCAAGCTGGCAAAGAGCTACTGCGAGGATGTCGAGTTCTCCTGCGAGGATGCCGGCCGCACCGACGACGAATACCTGGCCCAGGTGGTCAAGGCCACGATCGAGGCTGGCGCTACGACAATAAATATCCCGGATACTGTCGGGTATGCGATTCCCAGCCAGTGGGGTGCGCGGATCAAGCACTTGGTGGAAAACGTGCCCGACCTGACCCAAAAAGCGGTCCTGAGCGTGCACTGCCATAACGACCTTGGCCTTGCGGTGGCCAACTCAGTCGCTGCCTGCCAGAACGGAGCAGGCCAGGTCGAGTGCACGATCAACGGTATCGGCGAACGTGCCGGCAACGCTTCACTCGAAGAGTTTGTCATGGCCTGCCGCACCAGACCCGACCTTCTGGATTTCACCACGGATATCAAGACCAAGGAAATCTATCCCTCAAGCCGCCTGCTGAGCAACATTACCGGCGCTTTCGTCCAGCATAACAAGGCGATTGTGGGAAAGAACGCTTTTGCGCATGAGGCCGGAATCCATCAGGATGGAGTGCTCAAGGATTCTCTGACCTATGAGATCATGACCCCGCAGTCCGTGGGTATCCACAAGAGTGATATTGTGCTGGGCAAGCACTCCGGACGCCACGCGCTGGATAACCGGTTCAGGGAGCTCGGGTTCGAGCTGGAAAAGAAAGACCTGGACAAGGCTTATGTTCTTTTTACCAAGCTCGCTGACCAGAAAAAGAACATTACGGATGAAGATCTGCTGGCCATAGTCCAGAACGGCATCCAGAATATACCTGAGAAGTGGCACTTGAAATACATCCAAACCGTGGGCGGAAACCAGATAGTGAGTTCGGCTACTCTCGTGCTAACTGACAAGACCACTGGTGAGGATGTGAAAGACGCAGCCACCGGGGACGGTCCGGTGAGCGCCCTGTGCAACACAATCGACCGTATCGTCGGCCTGGAGGGCATTCTCAACGATTACCAGGTGCACTCGATCGCTGAAGGCCGAGACGCTGTGGGGGAGGTCTTCCTCAGGGTCATTTTCGACGGGGTGGAGTACATGGGCAAAGCGGCGAGTACCGACGTGATGGATGCCACCGCCAGGGCCTATCTCAACGCAGTGAACAAGGCGCTTTTCGCCCGCGAACACGGCGTTGATAAGGATAAACAGAAAGCGAAGAGAGGGGTTTAAAAGTTCGGCTAAGCCCACTCTGACCCTTTGATAGTAAATCAAGGTTTAGACCAGCAAGAGGTGCAGGAATATGGGCAAGACAATGTTCCAGAAGATCTGGGATGCTCACGTGGTCTGCGAATCAGACGGGATCACAATCCTCTATATAGACCGCCATCTGGTTCACGAGGTAACCTCGCCGCAGGCTTTCGAAGGCCTGCGGCTGGCCGGCCGCAGGGTTCACAGGCCGGAGGCAACCTATGCGGTACCGGACCATAACGTGCCTACAGTAAACCGCGATAAACCGATCTCCGATCCTTTGTCCGCCAAGCAGCTAAAGGCCCTGCGCGACAACTGCAGGGATTTCGGGATCACCCTTTTCGACATGGATGACCTTCGCCAGGGTGTCGTGCACGTGATAGCTCCGGAGCAGGGACTGACCCTGCCGGGAACGACTATAGTCTGTGGCGATTCCCACACCGCCACCCATGGAGCATTCGGTGCGCTGGCCTTTGGTATCGGAACCAGCGAGGTTGAGCACGTTTTCGCTACCCAGACCCTGCAGCAGCGCAAGCCCGAGTCCATGCTGATCAAAATCGACGGTAAGCCTCAGGATAATATCAGGCCGAAAGATGTGATCCTTGCAGTGATCGGAAAGATCGGCACCGCAGGCGGAACCGGCTTCGTGATCGAGTACGCCGGCGGGGTGGTGCGCAAGATGTCCATGGAAGGCCGGATGACACTCTGCAACATGTCTATCGAGGCCGGGGCGCGGGCCGGCATGGTGGCCCCGGATGAGACAACTTACGAATATCTCGAGGGGCGGCCGTTTGCACCCAGGGAAGAGAACTTCACCAAAGCGGTCGAAGCCTGGAAAACGCTGCCCTCGGACCCGGATGCCCGGTTCGACAAGGTTATTGAACTGAATATTGACTATATCAAACCCCAGGTTACCTGGGGTACCTCTCCCGGCATGGTTACCGATATCGACGGCAAGGTGCCTGATCCGGCCCAGGCCAATGATCCTAACGAGCGAAAGACTGTAGAGCGTGCGCTTGAATACATGGGCCTGGAGCCCAACACACCGATCAAGGATATCACTATCGACAGGGTTTTTATCGGTTCCTGCACCAACGGTAGAATCGAGGATCTGAGAGAGGTTGCGGAGTTTGTCAGGGGCAAGAAGGTTGCCCCTTCGGTTTCGGCGTTGATCGTGCCTGGAAGCGGGCTGGTGAAGATGCAGGCTGAAAAGGAAGGGTTGGACAGGATTTTCACTGAGGCAGGGTTCGAGTGGAGAGCAGCCGGTTGCTCGATGTGCCTTGCAATGAACGATGACAAGCTCAAGCCCGGAGAACGTTGCGCCTCCACCAGCAACCGCAATTTCGAAGGCCGTCAGGGCAAGGGCGCCAGAACGCACCTGGTCAGTCCGCTGATGGCTGCAGCTGCTGCTGTTGCCGGGCGCTTTGCCGACCCACAGACTATGAATTAACAAAATCTTTAAGTACGGAAAAAGCAGAGTGATATTATGGAACCTTTTAAGAAACTTACCGCACTGGCGGCGATACTGGACCGCCAGAATGTTGATACCGACCAGATAATACCCAACCAATTCTTGAAAAAAATCGAGCGAACCGGATTCGGAAAGCACCTGTTCCGCGACTGGCGCTACCTTGACGAGGAGGAAACCCGGCCAAACCCGGATTTTATCCTCAACGCACCCCGCTACCAGGGGGCCCGGATCCTGGTCACGCTGGACAATTTCGGCTGCGGCTCGAGCCGGGAGCATGCTCCCTGGGCCCTGATGGAGTACGGTTTCCGCTGTATTATCGCCAAGAGTTTCGCGGACATTTTTTACAACAACTGCCTCAAGAACGGCATGCTGCCTGTTGTCTTAGCCTCCGAAGAAGTTGATCGGCTGATTGCCGAGATCCAGGCCAATGAGGGTTGCAAGCTGACTGTCGTCCTCGAGAGACAGCAGGTCTCAAGCCCCGGAGGCGGCTGTTACAGCTTCGGCATCTCCCCTTTTGCCAAAGACTGCCTGCTCCGCGGGCTCGACCATATCGGCTGGACACTGCAATTCGCTGGTCAGATCGAGCAGTTCGAGCAAGCTTATCATCGAAGTAATCCCTGGGTTGTAATTCAACAGGGTTGACCGGATTTCAACTCACAGGATATCAAAAATATACAGTATAACAAAATTGAGAGGAGAGGCTCGATGGCGTCAGGTTACAAGATCGCTGTAATCCCGGGCGATGGTACAGGTCCCGAGGTGATTGCTGAATCCCTTAAAGTTTTGAAAGCGGCAGGAAATAAGTACAAGGTGGATTTTAAGTTCACGGAATTCAACTGGGGTGGTGAGCATTACAAGGCAACAGGAATCGTGCTGCCTGATGACGCGTTTGACACCCTGAGAGGCTTCGATGCAATCCTGCTGGGCGCTATCGGCCACCCGGATGTCAAGCCCGGAATCCTGGAGAAGGGTTTGCTGCTTGCGCTGCGTTTCGGGCTGGATCACTATATCAACCTGCGTCCGGTCAAGCTCTATCCTGGTGTGAAAACTCCGCTGAAAGACAAAGGCCCCGAGGATATCGATTTCGTCGTCGTGCGTGAAAACACCGAGGGACTTTATGCCGGCGCAGGCGGTTTCTTTAAAAAAGGCACTCCCGATGAGGTCGCCATCCAGACCTCGGTCAACACCAGAAAAGGCGTGGAGCGTTGCGTGCGCTATGCTTTCGATTACTGCCGCAAGCTCAACAGAAAGAAGACTGTTACGCTTTGTGCCAAAACCAACGTGCTCACCTATGCATCCGATCTCTGGGAGCGCGTTTTCCACGAGGTGGGCGAAGCCGACTATCCGGACGTCAAAAGAGAATACGCACATGTGGATGCCACCTGCATGTGGATGGTTAAAAACCCCGAGTGGTTTGATGTAATTGTAGTGGAGAACATGTTCGGCGACATTATCACCGATCTTGGCGCGATTATCCAGGGAGGTATGGGGATTGCCGCCGGAGGCAATATCAATCCCCAGGGTGTTTCCATGTACGAACCCATTGGCGGCAGTGCCCCTAAATACACTGGCAAGAACGTGATCAATCCGCTGGCCTCTATCTGTGCGATCCAGATGATGATGGAAGATCTCGGAGAAAGCGAGATGGCACAGGCTATCGAGCAAGCAGTGATGTGGGTCTGCGCAAACAAGATCAAGGACCTCGGAGCGGGCAAGATGGGCTACAGCACGACCGAGGTCGGCGACATTGTTGCCGAAAAAGTAGCCTCTTAGAAGCGTGTTGATAAATCGATAAGCAGGGACACGGCGCGCCGTGTCCCTACGCAAGTGGTTGTTTCTTAAACAGTTTCAATTCAACCAGGACATTGTTTCGTTTTTCTACAAAAGGGAATCGATGAAATTTCAACACCCTTCTAGTAATCAACAATTTAGAGAATCGGCCAAAGAATTTATAAATAATCCGGGTTAAATAAATTCTAAACTTCTAACTCCTGAGTTCTGTATTCCTGAAGGTTTTTCAGAAAGTTGCGGTTTATTTCTTTTTTTA
>JAUVUV010000450.1 GCA_030604975.1 Candidatus Glassiibacteriota bacterium
AACGCATTTGATCACGGCAGACATTATTTTACGCGCTCCGGCGGATATCCCGCAGGTCCCCATGTGCACAGTAATCTTGGCCCGCCCTGATCCTTCGCGCAGAGACATCACGTTTTTCATGCGCTCGGTAATCTTGTCAAGATCCTCTGGTCGCAGTTTAGCCATTTTTACTTCCTTCGCTATGCAGGATATTTGTCCAGCGCCTTAACTATCTTTTGCTGGGTAATCCTGCCGTAAACATCTTCATCGATGGTCACTACCGGGGCCAGGCCGCAGCAGCCCAGACAGCGCACAGCTTCCAGCGTAAAGCGTCTATCCCCGGTTGTTCCGCCGGCTCGAACATCAAGCTCCCGCTCAAGGCTTTCCAGAATCCGCGAGCCTCCCTTAACATGGCAGGCGGTCCCCATACACACCCTGATGATATGCTCGCCCCGGGGCTCGAGGCTGAACACGTTGTAGAATGTAGCGATACGCAAGACCCGTGATAGGGGCATCTCCAAAGCCTCGGATACACGCCGTACCGCGCCAGGTGGGAGCCACTTGTACCTCGCGTTGATGTCCTGAAGGATAGGGATGACCGATCCCATTTCTCCCTCATGTTCGGCGACGATTCGGTTCACATCGCCAAGCTCGTCGGGAGTGAGCTCCAGCGGCTCCGGTTCCGGGGGTTCAACATAGGCCCTGTTCCTCACCAGACAATTCGCCATGCACTCTCCGCAGCCTGTGCACTTGTCAGCTTTGACGGAGCGAGCTTTCTTCCTGACGCGGACTTTAAAAGCCCCGGGTTCTCCCTCTATGCTTTCAACCTCCGAGTAGGTAAGCTTCTCAATGTTTATGTGGCTGCCGCACTCTACCATTCTTGGTGCGAGGGTGCACATTGCGCAGTCATTGGTTGGAAAGGTCTTGTCGAGCTGGGACATGACCCCGCCGATAGCAGGATCTCTTTCCACCAAATAGACCTTAAACCCTGCATTTGCCAGGTCTAAAGACGCCTGCATACCTCCGATGCCTGCCCCTACAACCAGGACTGAACCCACCTTGTTTTTACTACCCTGGCTACTCAAAGCCATAACCTCCACGATCTGTTTCGCTATTACAATTATTCTGATTCAACCAGGGAACTCTGTCAAGCAAAATCTTCCATTTTTTCACGGAAAAATCGATCCTTAGTGCAGCTTATTCTATTACTCATTGCTGCGATTGCGTCTGCTCCAGGCTATTTTTGAAATCCAGATACTAATCTCATACAATATAATTACTGGAATTGCCAGCATAAACTGGGTAAATATATCCGGGGGAGTTAGAATAGCTGATATTATAAACATCATAAGAATAGCGTATTTTCTTTTTTGAGATAAGAACCTGGGTGTGACAAGTCCTGTTCTGGTGAGAAAAAGAATTACTAAAGGTAATTCAAAAATCAGTCCAAAGACTGATATTAATAAGATAATTAGAGAAGTATACTTACTGATGGTAAACATCGGTTTTAAGCCGCTACTAACATTTATAAGAAAGTACAATCCGGCAGGAACCATAATAAAATATGCAAATAGAATCCCCGCTGAAAATAGAAGAAGAGACATTGGAAAATAAATAAGAATAACCCTGCGTTCCTTTTTCTTCAGTCCTGCTGAAATAAACTTCCATATTTGAAAGATAATAAACGGCAGTACCAGTATAATCCCACTAAAAAATGATACCTTTAATTTTACTATGAGACCTTCAGATGGCCCTATGTAGTGTAAGTCGAATTCCGGTATTTGCAATTTAATCCTGAATGATTTAGCTAATTCTAAAAAGGGACTACCCAAAGCAAAGGGATTATCTTTTCTTCCGCTTAAGGCGTCCAGGGGACCGCGTATGATATCCATAATCAAGATATCATAACATAAATAACTGACGATCATTCCAATTACGACAGCCACAAGGCAGAATATTAGCCTCATCCTCAACTCACCGAGGTGCTCAAGTAACGATTTTTTTTCGTCTGTCAAAACAAGTCTCCTGCTTTGAGCGCTGCAATTCCTTTCTCCGTTATCAGGCGAAGATCTCCCGATCGTTGGGTAACACCCTCACTATCATATATAGATAGTAATAACAGGCATATTTTCCTGTTACCTTTAACAAGGTTACGAAACTCTGCCACAGTCAGACCCTCTTTCCGGTTGGCAAGAGCCTTCAGCAACATCTTTCTGCATCGATCCACCACAGAGGCATGGAGGTAACTATCATCTATAAAATAGACCTCTTTCTTTTCAACAAGATAGCGTATAATATTGTTCAGCCCTTTTTCATCAGTATCCTGGCTTTTCGCGCTAAGAATAAGTTCGGACATAATTGGGGTCTTCATTTTGCAGCTCTTTAGAAAATCTGATATAAAATTGATCCGGCGATTCAATTCCTGCCCAATGTCTACTGAGTGATTATTGAGTGCCCAGGTATGTTCAACCTGTTTCAACTTCCCCTCCGCTTCCAGTTTATTGAGTAAAAGCTGTAGAAAAACTTCCGCCGGGCAATCACGATCTATCCTCAATATGCCCATAAGTTCTTCGGTTCTACGTCCTTTCTCTACCAGCGGGTTTCTTCTGTGAAAGGCAGAAATTTTTTTCAATACCTGTTCCTCTAATCTATCGCATTCTCTCTTTACAATTAGATAAATATTGTCTCCGTAAGTAGAGCAGAATAGATCTTCCGGCAACGAGTGGGAAACTACTGCCTGAACCCGATCAGGTGAGACATTCAGTAGATCGGCTATCTCCCTATATGTAACCGCGCTGAAGCGCTTTCTTACTTCCAAAGCAACAAGTTCC
>JAUVUV010000066.1 GCA_030604975.1 Candidatus Glassiibacteriota bacterium
CCCTCTGCGGCCCGGAGGCCAGCTCCACGTGGTCTCCGTAGAGAGCAGCCTTGTCGCCGAGCAGGGCGCGGTACATTTTCAGCCGGGCCCGTATCTGGTCGCTTGAGGTAGGATCCGCGCTTACCTGCTGGTTGTAGTGGGCCATCTTGTAAGGATTGTGCGGAATGCCGCATTCACAGACCTCCAGCACGCAGCCGGGCTTGATCGATTCGGCTTCGTGTTTGATTGCGGCAAAAAACGAGGCCACGGCCTCGCAGGATTCCTCCGGCCGCTCGTGGCCGTGCGCCGGATTGTAGCAGGGGCTTACCATGCCCAGGCAGCCGCCGTCCATCTTGAAACCGTCATAGTCCCAGTCTTTCATGAACCGCCGCACGAGCGCCTGCTGCTGCTCGACTACAGGTCTGTATGCCGGGCAGAGCTGATAAACGTTCCAGTAAGGCTCCCGTTTCGGCTTGCCTTGCTTGTCCAGCACTACCCACTCCGGGTGTTCGGTATAGAGCGGATCGCTCGGGGACATATTCATCGGCACCCACCAGAGTTTGGCTTTCATTCCTGCGGCATGGATACTGTCTACCAGCGCGCGCATGTCGATATCACCCCGTGGGAATTTTTTCTTATCGAGCGGCCAGTAGCCGATACTGCTCTGGAAGCCATCGTCCATAACCACCCATGGAATCTCCAGGCGTTTCACCTCGGGCAGAGTGCGGAGGATATCCTCCGGTACCACCTCCCGTTTGAAACCCCAGCTGCACCAGATCGGCTCGTAAGAAGCGGGAGGAGGGTCAGCGAAACGGAAACCATCTCTTTGCAGGAGCCCCCCGTAGCTGCGCAGAGCGGAGAAATAATCCCCGTGAAACGCACCGATCATCACCGGCAGGCCCTCGACTCGTCCTGAGGAGTCTGGCCGGAGAAACCCGGCCGGGCGCTCCAGGGCGATTTCAGCAAGCTGGCCCCCGCGGACTTTCACCGGCAGGGCAGCTACCCGGTGGACTGTGTCGATATGAGCCAGGGCAAGCCCGGCGGCCTTTGTCCAGAGGTAGACCAGCGGCATACCGCCGCCGTCGGTCTGTTTCTCACCATGCTTTATCGTCCAGTTCGGCGCGTCATAGTCAGGGGTAAGCTTGATTTTGGTGTACCACTCGCCCCACTTATAGACTGCCCCTTGAAAGAGATGAAAATCGTAGGGGGCGAGTGTTTTCTCTGGAATAAAACTGCTGGCAAGCTCGGCTCGGGCACTCATGTGGTAAAAGCGGGTGTTCCGGATCTCTGCGAGAACCTCTTTGGTCAAGCCTCGAATATCCACCCGGCCGATAACCACTCCTGGCCAGGAGTCATGCAAACTGAGCCTGGCCTGGAGTTCAACCCTGGCCATGGAGGGTTCATCCTCGCAGGCAAGAGTGAGCTTTATTCCCCTGCCAGTACCCAACCGATCACCGGGGCCGCAGTCGAAACTCTCGGCGTTTTTCACAATGAACGGGATCCTCCGACCTCGCGTATCCACTATCAGAAAGGCCGGTTCGGCACCCTTGCTGAGCGGCACTTTTCCCTGCTCTTGTTTGTAAGATACCGCCAGGCCGCTTTCCGGTGTTACCTCGAGATATATCAGGTTATCCTCAAGTACGGTATCGCTGCGACTTGCAGGGCTGCAACAAAATGTCAGTAAAAAGATAAAGACGCTTGAAAGAAGAAGAAAAAGGATCGGTCGGCACATGGTCGGTTCCTCCCATTTGAGATATTGGTTCGTATCTTTAAAGTAGAAAGTATAGTTTTGTCGTCTGTTTAATCAATATTTTTGATCTTTGGTGGGCGGAGTTCATTAAGCAGGAGTTGCATCTTTTACTAACCGATTGAAAATTAAAGCGATAATTGATTTAAAGTGCTGTTTTGGAAAAAGAGTGGTTGAAAAAAGTTGCGAATTGCCAGAGCCTGTAATATTCTTTTATAGAGGGCCGGTTAATTAAGGGCCAGTTTCTGGAGATATTACAAATGAAATCGAATGTGCTACTTGTAGATGACGATCCTGCCATCCAGTTCGGATACAAAAAGTACTTCTCCAAAACGAAGTTCCGGATCAGTTCTGCACTCAATCTTGCCGAGGCTCACGAAGCCCTTAGCTCCGGGCATTTCGATGTGCTCCTGCTGGACTTGTATCTGCCGGACGGGAAAGCTGTTGAGCATATCAGCCAGTTCAGGAATGATTATCCGGAGATGGCGATAGTTGTTATCACCGGCGACGGCGATATCCCTGTTGCCGTGGAATCAATGAGAATGGGCGCGGATAATTTTTTGACCAAACCGGTCAGCCTGAAAGAATTGGAAGGCTTTTTACAGAATATTATCGAAAAAAAATTGGTTGAAAAGAGCAGTCCGGAAAGCAAAACGACTGAAGAGAGCTACATTTATTTCGGTACGAGCAAGCCGATAAGAAAAGTTATGGAGCTTGCAGGAACGGCCGCGGAGAATGATTCGGCTGTGTTATTGACAGGCGAAACGGGAAGCGGCAAGGGTATTCTGGCTCAATGGATTCATGACCATAGCCGCAGGAAGGGGGAAAATTTTGTCTCGTTCAACTGTTCATCTCTCAAGGGCGAAATGCTTGCCAATGAGCTTTTCGGCCATGTCAAGGGAGCATATACCTCTGCTGTTCAGGATCGTCAGGGGTTGCTTGAGCTGGCCGACGGCGGGACCCTTTTCCTGGATGAAGTCAGCAATATGTCTCCGGGTGTACAGGCGGATTTTCTCAAGGTAATCGAAGAGAAACAGTTCCGCAGGCTGGGTGAAAACAAAGTCAGAAAGAGCGACTTTCGCCTAATCTGCTCGACAAATAAAGACCTTCTTGATGAGACCAGGCAGGAAAGGTTTCGTAAGGATCTCTATTTCCGGATAAACGTGTTTCCAATAGAGCTTCCTCCCCTGAGAAAGAGATTGACAGATCTTCCCGGCCTGGTTCATTGTTTCCTGAACAAACTAGGTGTCCCTGAACTCGAGGTTTCTGAGGAAGTCATGCAGAAGTTGAAATCTTATTCCTGGCCGGGTAACATCCGGGAACTCAGAAATAGCCTGGAAAGAGCTATACTTCTTGCCCGGGGGTGCAAAATTATGACGGCTCATTTCCCTGACCTGCAAGGGACTTCCCCTTTAACCGATAGCTCAAGGGGAGACTGGGATTTGAAAGAGAGGGAAATAGCTCATATTCTGCAAGTGATCGATCAATTCGGTGGCAACAAGGCCAAAGCGGCTGAAGTTCTGGGTATCTCCAAGGCGATCCTGAACAGGAAGCTGAAATCAGCCAGGCGATTAAGCTTGTTGAGTAAAACCAACCTTGGGAACCAGTGATTTGCATTTAAATAACAATCCTTCAACGGCCCTTCTCCTAATTGGTTTCTGCAAAAGCCCGCCTGTCTCACCCCTGAGACCATCTGATACGAATATGAGACAGGTCACTTAGACCTTCCAGATACATAATTCCTTTCGTTTGATAAAGTTACATCAAATCCACGTTTTGGTATTCCTTTTGCTTTTTGTTGAAATCGAATTCCGCCGCTTGAACCTCTTGACGTTTTAGCTGCAACCGTACTGGAGAACCGTTTTCACAACCAGGATGAAGAAAGACGACAAGGGAGTAGTAAATTGGTTTTTAACGTGCTTAAACAAGATGCAGAATTAGTCTCTCACCTGTCCCGCATGCCTAAGATCGATTCCCATGCCCATTTAGGCCGTTACTATTCAGGAAAACCATTGTACCGGTTGCTTGAATCGCTGAACGTGAAATGGCTCTCAGTCTGCTGGGGAGGAACTCGCTGGCAGGAACTCAAACAACAGATCGACACGGCCAGAAAAATACACGCCGACTTTCCTGACCGGGTGACTTGGGCAACCTCTTTCAACTTGGACAACTGGGAGAACCCCGATTGGGAAAACAAAACAATCGAGACTATCGGGGAAGGGTTCGAAAGTGGTGCGATTGGTGTAAAAGTCTGGAAAGATATAGGCATGTGTCTCAAGGAGCCGGATGGGAGTTATGTGATGATTGATGATCCGCGTTTCGACCATGTTTTCGATTTCGTTGAAAAAAGGGAAAAAACCCTGATCGCACATATTGGCGAGCCGAAAAGCTGCTGGTTGCCGATGGATTCGATAAAAGTCGCCGGTGACCGTGAATATTACAGTATGCATCCTGAGGAACACTGCTATGGGAAAAGCGAAATTCCCTCCCACTCAAAGCTTGTAAAAGCGATGGACCGGGTCCTGGAGAAACATCCCCGCCTGCGAGTAGTCCGGTGCCATCTGGCCAGCCTGGAGTCCGATATCGACAAACTGGCGGAGCGGTTTGTAAGATACCCGAATTTCGCCGTAGACCTTGCCGCCAGGATAGGACACCTTCAGGTTCAGGATCAGCAGAAAGTGCGCAACTTTTTAATCCAATTCCAGGATCGAATTCTTTACGCTACCGACATCGACCTGGATGTCGCGAATCAGACAGCACGCGAGGAGAAGTTGCGCAAGGCGCGAGATATATATATCAGTGATCTGATCTACTTCGCTACCAACAGGGAAATGAAAGTACCGGATGGCAAAACAGTCATTCCCGGCCTAAGCCTTCCGCCAAAGATAATAGAAAAACTTTTTTACAAGAATGCTCTGCATTGGTATCAAGGTATTTGAAAAAATAAAAACAAACCCAATCCAAAAGTAAGATATCCCTTCTTAACGGAAACAGAGTTATTCATTCAGCCTCACCGCTATCCACAACTGCACGTCACTTTCTGTTCCAATATTATTATGCCAGGCCACAATGTTATATCATTCAGGGCGATGTTTTCACTTTTAGGATTTCCCCTGCCTTCAGATTCAGTCTCAAGAGAGCAAACATTCGAAATTTGCACAGCTCCGGGTTGGGATATCATTACTGGAGAGTTGCCTGATACCGGGTCGAGTTTAACAGGAAAAGTGGGGAAATCCTTGAATAAAATGAAACGGGAAGAATTATTTTGATCGAATAGCTGTTCCACAGCCTGAACATAATCAGGTGTCAGTTGGTTTCTTGACAGCGAAAAATTTAAATGATATTCTAGACAAAACCACTTCCATTATTTCCTCCTGTGCCATCCTGTTAAAACCGGACTGGAATTTGATAATCGAGGTAAATCTTACAATTACCAGCTGTTGATAACAGTAATTAATCGGTTGTGAAATAGGCAATAATTTTAAGATGGTTTGCCAGATGAAACGAAACGTCCACAGCACAAAATCCGCAAAAAAAGAAGGGGTCAGGCAGTCAGGCGGCAAGGAAAAACTGCTCAGGGTAACTGTTGAAAAGTATAAACACGCGGAACTCGCTTTAAAGAACCTTGAGAAAAAATATCAGGAATCCCTTGAAATAAGGGATAAGCTGAACAGGGAAATTTTCGCCATTCGGGCGTTGGTGAACATGCCGGAGCTTTATCTGGATCAGTATTGGAATATAGTGGGCTATTCGGTCGATTTCCCTTTACTGACAAATAAAATATACGAGTTTACTAAAAAAAGAAGGCATATCAGGGAATTGCTTGGTGATGATGACTATCGGAAAATCGAGCAATACCTGGAGCGGGTCAAGGCTCTGGAGGAGCTGCCCTATGACAAAGGCGGAAAATGGGAACTCAAGTACAGCGGGCCTAACCCAACAGACAGGATCGGCGGGACATTTGTTCCTTACAAAAGTGTCCCGGAAAACCACTGGGAAATAATCGAGCGAGACGGTAAGCTGCGTATAAGTCATACCCCGCATTTAGGTAGCGAAGTCGATTGCTTTTTGATGTCCGCCGAGGAGTTCGGCGGAGCGAATGAGGATATCAGGATTGTCTGCAAGATTAAAACCTCAAACCAGATAGAAAATATCAGAGACCTCTCGATAGTTCTCTCCGGGGCGTCCGGCAAGGAAGCTACGAACCCTGATTTTGTCGGTTACACTATTTGTAACGGGTCGAGTTCAAATTCCCAGACACGGATTCAGAGAAAAAGTGCCAATATTTTCATCCGCTCTGAATCACTGGAGCCCGGGATGGAATATCAGGTAACAGTGGAGCGGATCGGCGGCAAGATTCAGCGGTTCCTGAAGAACCTTAAAACTCAAGCAGAAGAACCGCCATTGTGTGTGATTGACACCAACGCCATTTATGACGGGCAGAATCATATCGGGTTTCATACATTTTCCGCCGAAGCCGAGTTCTATGACATCGAAATATATACCCGCAGGTCGCTTTTCTCGATAGGGCAGTTCAGGATACCTTACGATTTCGAGGTTGGGATTAAAGATGAGAATCTCAAGGGCAGGGTTTTCAAGCTGAAAGTGGGCAAAGACGAAAGCATGGGCCGGATTTTGTACATGCTTATGTTCGAAGATATTACCAGGCGAAAGAAAGCCGAGGAGTCGCTGCGCAGGAACGAGGAGAAATTCCGCGCCCTTTTCGAGAAATCCAGTGATGCTCTCTGCACAACAACCCGGGAAGGAAGATTTATCGATCTAAACCAGGCGCTATTGGATCTGTTTGGTTATTCCAGGGAGGAGATGCTGAACCTGGATGTCCGCGAGATCTATGTTAACCCGAACGACCGGGCCATCTTCCAGCGCGAGATAGAAAAGAAGGGATATATCAGGGATTACGAGGTGAAACTGAAAAAGAAAAATGGTACGAAGATGGACTGTGTGCTTGCATCGACTGTCAGGCGAGACAAGGAGGGGAATATCTGGGGCTACCAGACCAGTATCAATGATATCACAGAGCGAAAACGGCTTGTTAAAAAAGACCCCCCGTATTTCGGCACAAGCCCTTCGATGAAAAAAGTCATGGAACTGGTCTCAATGGCCGCCGAAAGCGATACCACTGTGGCACTGATGGGGGAGACCGGGTCAGGAAAAGGTCTCCTGGCACAGTGGATTCATGACCATAGCCGGAGAAGCTCCAGGGCGTTCGTGGAGATCAACTGTTCTGGCCTGAAGGGAGAGATTCTCGCCAGCGAGCTTTTCGGCCACGTTCGCGGAGCCTTTACTTCCGCTGTTCAGGATCGCCGGGGGCTTATCCGGGTGGCCGACGGCGGGACTCTGTTTCTCGATGAGATCAGCAACATGTCGCTCAGCGTCCAGGCTGAATTCTTGAAAGTTATCGAGGAAAAACAATATCGCAGGCTGGGTGAGGACAAAGTCAGAAAAAGCGATTTCCGCCTGATTTGCTCCACGAACAAGGATCTTTTCGAGGAAACAAAGCAAGGCCGGTTCCGCCAGGACCTCTATTTCCGGATTCACGTTTTTCCCATCCACCTTCCACCCCTAAGAAGAAGATTAGAGGATCTTCACCCGTTGATTAAAAACATCCTCAAAACTCTGGGGACGCCTAACGTGGATATCTCTCCCGAGGCGCTGGATCTTCTCAGGAAGTATCCCTGGCCGGGCAACATCCGCGAACTTAGAAATGTACTGGAAAGAGCGTTCCTGCTTGCACGGGGAGGAACCCTAACTGCTAGTCATTTCCCGGGTTTGGGAATGCTTTAGCCTGTTCCGAAAAAGAAAGAAATCTCCTTGGATTTGGAAGACCTGGAAAAAGTTCATATCTGGGAGGTAATAAATCGCTTTGGAGGCGACAAGGTCAAGGCTGCCGAAGCTCTCGGGATATCCAGAGCAACCCTCTACCGAAAACTTAAAAAAATTCCCGCCAGATCTGAGACATTCTTTGCTCATTCTGCCTTAAAACCCTAATTTGTCGGTACTCTTCCCGCCACAGTTATTTCTCAGTCTCATTTCTGAGACTTGCCGACACAGAAATGAGACAGCTCTCTCAAAACAGTCTAATTATCAACTTTCTTCTATTACTGCATTTATGGGTAAGGTTGATTCTGGTATTACTTTTGCTTTTTCACTTCCAATTAATTAATATCAAGTGAGAGGATATGAATAAGCGCGTGCTCCTGGTTGATGACGAAGTTGCTGTGCTGTTCGCCTACCGAAAGTGTCTCAGGCGTATTGGATGCAAGGTTGATACGGTGGAAACCAAAAAGGAAGCCGAGATTTTGTTGGATAAACATAAATATGACGTGGCGATCCTGGATTTAAGACTCAGCAGTTCCGACGGTGAGGAAGGGATTGAATTGATAAGCTATGCCAGAGAGTGTCAGCCAGAGGTTAAGCTGATCATGATAACCGCCTATGGCAGTGAGGAGATTAAGGATAAGGCGTACAAACATGGAGCTGACCTTTATCTGGAGAAACCGGTTTCTATCGAACTCATTCAGAAAATTATTGAAAGCGGTACGTTTCAGGTTCAAAACCAAGCTAACATCGACAAAAATTCTGTTTAAGCCCCAAAAGACAAAGTAAAAGACCGAGTCATTTACGACCTGCCTGATAAAATCAAACTTGTCAGGCATCATCAAAAAATCCTTAACCGGAAAGGAGGGTCAGGTATATTCCAAATCTTTTATCGTCCAGTTTTTTAAAGAACTTTTTTTCCCGGGATGATGCGACCCATAGCTCCTCACAGATAACGGCTTTTCAGGTTTTCAGATGCCAGTAGATTTTAAAGGTTACGAGATAAGGTACTCGCTGTACGGTCTGGCTTGATAATCGGCAGAGCTGAAAGGTTAGGTAAGGCCGGGTTGCTTTGGGTCCTGATTCCTCAAAACGGATCATTTTGTGAGCAAGTAGCCAAAGGAGGGCAGTTTATGAGGCAAAAAGTAAAATGCTGATTTATTCGATTTGTGATTGACTCCTAAATATTGAGGAGGGCTTGATGCACCAAAAATCGAAAAATCGATACTTAACAACTGCCGCGGCC
>JAUVUV010000269.1 GCA_030604975.1 Candidatus Glassiibacteriota bacterium
GCTCAGCGCGGAAAGACCTCCTACGACTCTGACTGGTACAATGGTTTCCAGCTTGCCGGCTTCTGGGCCTACCGGTATTTCGGCGACAGGGCAAAAGGCCTTCGCCTGGCCCGCGAGCATTGGGCACTCTGGACAGCCCTGCGCGATTACATGGAGATTTACCACGACTGGACGACCGGCTGCAGCACAACCGACCCCCGGGGCAACCTCACCGACTACGACTGCATGCGTAACGGCTGGTCAGGACTCCTGGCTTACGCCCGCCTGGCGCGCGATCTCGGTTATCACGATCAATACCGTCAGACAAAGTATCTCGCCTCCAAAACCATGGTCGCTTTTTACGTCCAGTGGACTCTTCAGAAATATTTCCATGAGCTGGTCTCCTCTTATCCGCCGGACAGAGGCCAGGGTTTCCTGAAATACGATATCGCTGAATTGACCGGTGTCGACCGGCTCGAAACTTACGTGCTTCATGATATCACTCGCCCGGATGACAGTTCTCCCTACAACCTGAGCGCCTGCATTCCGGAACACAGCCTTTTCCTGACCGATTTCGGACTCAATGACAGAGTGGCGAAGCTCACATATGACAACCTTGAGCGCTATCTTCCTGAATGGGCGGATTTCAACCCCTTTACCTATACCAATTCCGGGGGATGGTGGAGCGCGAATGCTGTCGCCGGGAGGTATTTCTATTTTCTCGATCCCCATCTTTTCGCGCGGGCGATCAATTTCAACGAGCCGCTAACGAAACTTCTCTCCTACCGAAAGCTCGAATGGCTCAGCGGCCAGGCAATCGAGGCGATGCTGGTGGGCAGCCGACCGATGCTGGTGGTGCCCACAGACGTAGAGTTTTTCGGCAATGAGTGGGATGAGAAAAGCCGTTCGCTCACCTTCACCCTGGAGGGCAGGGGTACGGCCCGGCTAGAAATCCGCAATTGCCCGATGCCGCAAAAGGTGACTCCAGAAGCCGAGGTGAGCTATGACGCGGAGAAAAGGATGGCTGTATTGCAGGTAATGTTGGATGGAAGGAAAAAGACAAGGATTTATTTTTAGATTTTTTCGAGAAAAGGTTGTTCTACAATACCACACCACAGCTTTATTGCCTGATTCCGATTAGAGTGAAGTAGCATAATTTCCCCATACCGAAAGGGGTATACGCTCAAAGAAATTCCCCCTTACCAAAGGGGGATTACATACCAATCCCCTGGGGGGGGGTACCCCAAAGCAAAGATTAGAGGAATTTTTTCGACTAAATCTTGCTTTATGAATTATGAAAAAAGCGGCGTGCCTGGGGCCGCCAGACTCGCCGCTTTCAATTTCAACCTATGTAATCGAAACTGTTAATTGGCCGGTTCGAAAACCGCCACATAGCCGCCGCCGGGGGCCATCTTGAGAGGAAGCACCTCGCTGGCGTTAACCTCTCCTTCAGAAACATCCACCTCTTCGGGCCTGGTTGCAGCCCTTTTGCCATCGGCCCAGGCCTTGGCTTTCCAGGACCCGCTGCCCAGGAAATCAAGGGGAATTTCGAGTTCTCTCTCATCCCAGTCGGTCATCGCGCCCAGATACCACTTGTCGCCGTTCTTGCGGGCAAGCACGATATAGTCTCCGACCTCGCCCTCGATAAAGCGGGTCTGGTCCCAGACAGTGGGAACCAGGCTGAGGAAATCGAGGCCCTTTTCCTTGCTGTAGCTGGTGGGGCTGTCCGCCAGCACCTGAAGCGGGCTTTCAAAGACCACGAACATTGCCAGTTGATGGCACCTGGTGCCCAGAGTCATCGGATCGACATCTTTGGGAGTAAAAGACTTCTGAGTGGCATTATTGAACCCACCGGGAGTATAGTCCATCGGCCCGACCAGCATCCGGGTATAGGGTACGGTAACATTGTGTTCGGGGTTCGCCCAGTCGCTCCATCTCAGGTATTCCAGCCCGACTACACCTTCACGGGTAATCAGGTTGGGCCAGGTGCGGCGGATACCGGTGGGGCGGTAAGCGCCGTGGAAATCCACCAGCAGTTTGTGCTGGGCTGCTTTCTCTACAACCTTATGATAATAAGCGATCATCTCCTGGTCGTCACGGTTCATGTAATCGACTTTCACGCCGGCGATTCCCCACTTTTCATAAAGAGGGAAAGCCTGGTCTATCTGCTTTTCCACAGATTCCCAGTTCAGCCAGAGAAGCAGTCTGACTCCACTGGAATCGGCATATTGGATCAGGTGCTCCATGTCGATTTCAGGCACCGGAGTGGTAATATCCGCCTCGGGCTCCACGTGGTCTCCGTACCAGCCGGCATCGATCAGGCAATATGCGAGACCCTTCTCAGCGGCGAAATCGATATAGTGCTCGTAGGTGCTGGTTTCGAAAGCTCCGACCTGTGCTCTGCCGCGGCGTTTTCCTACCACGCGGCCGCTCCACCAGTCCCAGGAAGCCTTTCCGGGCTTGATCCAGGAGATGTCGCTAATCTTGGAAGGTTCGTTAAGCGCCAGGATAAGGCTGGATTCGATAAGCTTGCCGGGATGATCGGCGATCATCAGTACACGCCACGGGGTGGTGAATGGCACCTCGCCGAGGACCTTCACAAGTTTTTCGCCGGACCTTGGGATCAGCACTGTATTGAGCGCGTCGTCAATATTACGCACGCCTGAGAGAAAAGACGCCGTGTAATCAGGGGTCAGGTGGGCCTCTGCGATACACATCGCGGCTCCGTCAGGATAGAGCAGGAGCATCGGCAGGGCGGCTATACTGTCGCGGGTGATTTCGGATACTTTCAGCCTGATGTAGTAATTCTCATAGTTGTGCGGAGGCAGGATACTGCCAAAAATCGCCAGGGTTTCAACATCCGGGGGAAAATAGTAGCCGGTGAACTCATCGGTGAGTGCGAATTCTTTCATAAAACCAGAATGTTCGGCAGAGGGAATAACGAATTTCGGTTCCTGCTCTGGGAAGTGAAAACGGAAGGCCACGCCATCGCTGTAAGCACGAACGATAAGGTCGAATGTTTTCGCAGGAATGTTTTTCTCGCGCAGCGAAATCACGGTCTCATTATATTCGGCCCGGACACTGGACTGCTTGCTGAAAGGCGCCTCGAACTGGTCCACGCCACTGGATTCGCTCACTTCCATCATTACCAGGTGGCCCAGCACAGCACCGGCATCTCCGAAATTGAAACCCAGCGGGGAGTCTCTCAGCAATTCTTTCCCATTGTAGGAAACCCTGTAATACATGTTGTCGCCCGGAGGATAGGGCTCGGGCACTTCTTTCAGTTCGAAGCTGAACTCGATCTTGCCGTCCGGACTGTTTACCTCGATCAGACCTTCTGAATAATACCGTCCGCAGGAAACCACCAAGAAGGTTAAAATAAGCAACGATGCCGAAAGGGCGGCCAAGCGGTTAAACATGAAGTATCCCCCTGTACTTGAAAAAGTTATAATGACTGAATTACCTTTCAGAGAATCCTGGATATTTTTTGCTGTCAATTACCAAATCAGTTGGAAAAGGTCTTCAAGCAACCGTAGCCAGCTTGACAGTCAAGTCATTTAGCGCGTTCAGTTTAGAGAAAAACTCTTGATAATAGATTTTGAAAAAATATTATATAACGCAAAATGCTTGTAAAAGCAACAGATTAGTCAGGAACTTCCCGACCTTTTTCCCGGAGAAGAGCCAATCGTGTTGTCCAACCCTCAGACACATTCTTTACTGGGAATCCCAGAGAAAAATCAGTCATCTTTCAAGGCAAACCTTTCACTCTGAGCTTCACGGCGTAAACATCCGGGCGGGCAGTAATATAAAGAGTTTTCCATTGCCTGCCGCCGAAACAGCAGTTTGTCGGATTATGGGGGGTGAGGATCTTGCCGATAAGAATCCCATCCGGTGAAAACACATGCACGCCGTCCCCGGCCGTGGAATAAAGCCTTCCCATGGTGTCCACACACATTCCGTCCGGGCCGCCGGGGGAAATGGTTGCGAATACACCGATTTCCTCCAGGCTTTCCCCTGCTACACGGAAATATCTGATATGATGGGGTCTGCCGCTGTCGGAGATATAGAGCACCTTTTTGTCCGGGGAAAAGACTATGCCGTTTGGCCGGTCGAAATCCTCCACTACCACTGTCGGCTCTTTCGCCCCCTGCGCCAGCCGGAAAACGTAGTTGGACGGTTGCTCGGGTTCCTGCCTTCCGAGCCCGTAAGGCGGATCCGTGAACCAGAGCGAGCCGTCTGCACCCAGAGCAACGTCATTCGGGCTGTTCAGCCTGCCTCCCTTGAATCTGTCGCAGAGTGTGA
>JAUVUV010000483.1 GCA_030604975.1 Candidatus Glassiibacteriota bacterium
CATCGGCAAATATTTCGATAAACGTATCTAACTGGCGCTGCATAATAACCAAAGGCGGCACGATGCGGATAACTTTATCGCTGGCTGTGCAGACCAGAACGCCGCGTTCATAGAACATGGGCAAGAGTTTCCCGGCGTTTATTTTCAGCTCCACCCCGACCATTAATCCCAAGCCTCTGGCCTGTTGGATGAGGTCCGGGTTGGCTCTTTTCAGGGATTGAAGTTTTTTTAGCAGATACTTGCCCTTTTCTGATACCGATATCAGGAAGGAGGGCCGTTTGAGCCTTTTGAAAACCTCGATTGCCGCCACACTGACTACCAGCCCTCCTCCGAAAGTCGTGGCATGGTCTCCGCGCTCGATCGCTGCACTAACCCGCTCGGAGGCAAGCACGGCGCCCATGGGAAGACCCCCGGCCAAGGGTTTGGCCAGAGTGAGGATATCCGGTTTCACGCCAAAATGCTCGTAAGCGAAAAGCTTTCCGGTACGGCCCAGGCCGCACTGGACTTCATCGAATATGAGAAGCACTGTGCGGCGCTTGCAGACCTCGGCCAGATTCATGAGAAAATCCCTGGTTGCCAGGTTCACTCCACTCTCCCCCTGTACCGGCTCGACAATCACAGCGCTGGTATCCGCCCCGATTTTAGATTCCGCATCTTCAGCATCGCCGAAACAAGCGAACTTTGCTCCAGGGACCAGCGGCTCGAACGGCATGCGGTATTTCTCGCGGTCTGTCAGCGCCAGGGCACCGAAAGTTCTGCCGTGGAAAGAGCCGGTAAAGGCGACAAATCCCGAGCGGTCACGACCCAGATTTTTATGCGCCCACCGGCGCGCCAGCTTCATCGCGCCCTCGATTGCCTCGGCTCCGCTGTTGCAGAAAAACACTTTATCGGCAAACGAATTTTTCACCAGCAGTTCGGCAAGTTTTACTTGAGGAGCGGTATAGTAAAGGTTGGAACAGTGGACAAGCTTTTCAGCCTGGGTGGCGATCACCCGGCTAAGTTGCTTATCCCCATAGCCCAGGGCGTTCACCGCAATGCCGCTGACCATGTCCAGATAACGTTTGCCGTTGGTGTCATAAAGGTAGCAGCCTTTCCCCTCTTCAAGTACAAATTCGGGCCGGCTGTAAGTGCCCAGCAGGTAACATGCTTCATCGCGAATTATTTTTTCTGTCCTGTCCACTGCAGGCCGAACCTCCGCGTGCAGAAATCTTCTGTCATCCAGATGGAGGATTTCAAAAAGAGTTCAGACTTTGAAGGGAATAAAATACAATGATATAAGACAAGACGCAAAAAAAATGGTTCCCGGGTTTCATCAGCCGCTGCGACAAACCAACCTGAGTTTTCAGGCAAAGAGGTCGGTTCCCTCGCTGTTGCGCAGAGCTCGGAACTCTTCGAGAAGCATTCCAGTCACAGGGCCCGGCTTGCCGCTACCGATTTTACGCCCGTCGATGGAAATCACCGGAATCAGCTCCGCTCCTGTACCGGTGAGAAAACATTCATCTGCCACGTAGACATCGTGAAGTGTCAGTGGCAGCTCGCGCACAGAGATGCCCTTTTTGACGGCAACCTCCATCACCACTGCGCGCGTAACACCGAGAAGGATCGGGAACTCGGGCGAAGGAGTGAGAAGTTCCCCGCGTTTAACAATGAAAATGTTGTCAGCGCTGCATTCGCATACATAGCCGTCTGCGCTGAGCATCAAGCTTTCCGGCACACCGGCCAGGTCTGCCTCCATTTTCGCTGTTATGCTGTTGAGATAGTTGAGACTTTTAACGCGCTGGCTGATCATATCGGGAGATATGCGGCGGGTTGAGGCGGTTATGATCGGTATTCCCTCCTTGTAGAGCTTTTCATCATAAAGCTGAATTTTATCGACAATAATAATTATCGAGCTTCTGGAACACTTTTTCGGGTCAATCCCCAGGTCTCCTTCTCCCCTGGTGACCACCAGGCGGATGTATGCATCCATAATGTCGTTGGCTTTCACAGTATCGACTACCGCCTGTTCCAGCTCTTCGCGGCTGACCGGAATCTGGAGCCTGATAACCGCAGCGCTTTCGTAGAGACGGTCCATGTGCTCGGCAAACCGGAATATCCGGCCGGAGTAAAGCCTGATTCCCTCGAATACACCGTCACCGTAAAGAAGTCCGTGGTCGAAAACGCTTATTTTCGCCTTGCTCTTGGGATAGAGAGTACCGTCGATATAAACCTTGGGTTCCATAAACAAAATCCCTCGCGATTGAGATAGAGTGCAGCGAAAACCATCCGCCAGGGGGAAGAAATCTCTGCCGGAAGAACAATAATTTTTTCGTGGCGGATTCCGAGCTTTCCCTGTCCGGGACAGTGACGATGAATTTGCAAAGCAAGTTAATTTGTTCAAGAAATACAGCACTCACAGGGTAAAACGTGCCATAACCCTGCAACTTACCGGCAAACCAACATTCGAGGGAAATTTACTTAGCTCCCCTGGAATAGAGAAGCTTGTAAATAACACTGTCGGTAAGGGCCTGCCAGCTGGCATCCACGATATTAAAG
>JAUVUV010000306.1 GCA_030604975.1 Candidatus Glassiibacteriota bacterium
AGAGCTGATCTGGTGGATGATCTCTGTATCCTCGTACTCGGCGGGATATCCGTGAGCTGTCTTGCGGATGCCGAAAGCGCTGAAACGAAGGGGGGCGTCCGAGCCGGTAAGCTTGATTATCGCTTCTTTCCCGCCCACAGCCTCCCGCACCATGGAGGCTTCATCTTGAGTGTTCGCAGTGCGCCAGATACGGGCGAAAGGTACGGCAAGGCCGGGTTCAAGCAGGCCGACAAGGTCCTCCCCTGCTGGAGGATCGTGCAGCCTTGCGAAACACTTTTCCGCCCCTCTGTTCAACAGCACGTGGCCGTGCTGCTGGCCGCTGGTGTTGATTACGCGTATGTCTTTCAAGTCCAGTCCGAGGCCGGGAAAATCCCCGGCAAGATTGCGGAACATGGCATCCAGCGAGGAGAAAAACATGGCCACAGGCTGTTTGGCCTCTCCCTCCTCTCGGGCAGCAAGGATATAGTCGCTGTTGATACCGAACTTACTCAATTGGCTTTCGGCCAGGTAATCCAGGCTCTTTTGGTAAACGATTTCCCTGTTGTCCAGATCGACCGCCACAGCGGTCAGGCTTTGGGTGCTCGAATCGAGCCCAAGGGCAAGTCTGGCCATGTATCATTCCATCCGTTTTGATTGAATATGGTTTATTATAAAGGCATTGGCCTTTTTTCGAACCCTGTAACCACCTCCCGCCCGATCAGCCGCGACTGGTCGATCCCCCTGGCCCTGGCGCGGGTCACCAGGTCCTCGATTTTGCCCCTGCAGGCGAACGGGTTGTGGTATGCTTCGAGAATCTCTTCCGGATCGATGTTATCCACAACCCCGGCCGCAAGCTCGATGGCGTTGAAACTTTTGGCAAGAGCGGCTTCCACCGGCATTTTTTCAGGGTTGATATCGATCCCGATAAATCCGGTGTAGCCATAAAGGCGAAGGACAAAGACAAGCGCTTCGAGAGTCTCCGGAGCGACCACTCCGGGGTTGAGATCCTGGTCGAAATTCCCAAGGGGCTGAGCATTCCAGTGGGTATGGGCCAGACGCGCCTCCCTCATCACCGCGCTGTAAGAGAAAGCCACATCCTCGAAACCCATCCTCACGTGGCCGATCTCGGGGTTCAAGCCCACCAGGCAGTGCCCCTGTTCGAGCAGTTTCCTGTTCTGAGTGTTTTTTAGACGGGCCTCCACGTTACGTGCCATGGTCATTCCGTCCGCGGTGTTGCGCCAGATATTGTTGATCGCCGGCTCGTAGGGTTTGGGCTCGATCACCACCCGCACCCCCGGAACCTCGTCCATGGCCTCTGCCAGGGAAGCCTCGAATCTGTCCCACATGTCGAAAAAGTCTGTGCCGAGAGAATAGGTGTAGCCGTCAATTCCCGGCCAGCAGATACCGATTGCCGGATATCCCTGTTTCTCGGAGATTTTTTTGGTCAGTTTCAACTGTTCCACTGTGTGTGCCGTGTATTTGTCTCTCACCTTTTTAACCGGACTGGAGGTTGTCCCGAACTGGGCGTCCACTGCACGAAAATCCCCGCCGATACCAGCCACGACTGAGATTATTATGCCGGTTTGCTGGTGAAGTTTTTCGAACTGGCTGAGATTTTCCTCGTTGATTTCCCAGGGTTCGTGCGCCTCCACGGCTTTCAGGCCGAAGCGGGAAAGCTCTGCAGCGATCTCCAGCCTTTTTTCCAGTACCATCCGATCTTTATACGAGCCGTGGAACCGCGAGCTGAACTCGCCGAAAAACCAGATACCCGCCGAATAGCGAGGCTTCCAGCTCTTGCGCAAGGCTTGGATTC
Organism: Candidatus Glassiibacteriota bacterium; assembly: GCA_030604975.1. GTDB lineage: Bacteria > Gemmatimonadota > Glassbacteria > GWA2-58-10 > GWA2-58-10 > JAUVUV01. The sequence goes on from JAUVUV010000306.1 coordinate 1,793, forward strand.
TCTGCTCGGGGCTCAGGCGAAGGGCCTGCGCGCGGATATCGATCAAAGTGGTCCCCGGCACGGCCTGCCCGGCTGTTTCCAATACCTCTTCGCCAAACGGAAGTTCCAGGCCGTAATTTTTAAACTTGTCATAGTTAAACATCATTTCCCCCGTTTTTGGATAGTAACAGGGATTTTTCCCTGATGCTGTAAAAAATCTTTTTGATGAGGAAAACCTGTTGATTAAAGGCGATTGAAGGGTTTTTCCTCGCCTTATCGCTGGAAAACGATTTCCAGCCTGGGCCGCATTGTCGGTATCTTGTACTCGCTTGAGCGGAACGAGATGTTGTATTCATCGAAAAGGGGCGAAATAACCCAGCCGTGGTTTGACCCAGGCTCTTTGATCCACTTTTCCACCTCGGCGGCGAACTCGGTCAGATCAAGAGTCAGGGGCACCTCGGGCCGGATCTCCTGCATGCCTGACGGAACAGGCCATTCGTCCTCCAGGCGGGCTTTTGCAGCCTTTTTTGCTGGATACCATCCCGGCAGATGCGGACGCTCGTTGAAATTCATATCCTCGCTCCACGGCCCTCCGACAACCCCAACCCGGTAGAGATCGTCTCCGTCCGCTGGTGAGACAGAATTCTGACGGCTGCAGAAAAGTATGAGTCTAACTTCTTTTACCTTTCTCCCGGTGTTAATCGGGGAGAGGTTGAAAGCGATATAGAATTCCGAGAACTCCTCGCTGCCGGCCTCACCGTGAATCCAGCACTCGAGATCGCTGCCCTCAGCACGAACCTCCGGCGCATGAGCGCGGACAGTTACATCCCGGCAGGGGGTGTAACCGGCAAGGCCCTGGCTCAGCCGCACCGTACCTGGTTGAGGCCCTTCCTCAGGCAGGTACAGGATAGCGCGTTCGAACCCTGCGGATGCCTGCCCGGTGTTGTCCCGGGCCCGGGCCCAGAGCATGTGGTGGCCAGGGCTCAGATCTGCAGGGTCAAGCCGCAATTGCCAGTGCTCTGTGCCTTGTGCATCACTCCAGCGGCCGTAATCGATCCGCCACTGAACAAGAGCTACTGCGTTGTCATCCTGCGCTGTGCCTGTTAAAGTCAGCGGCTGATCGATCACGAAATACCCGGAGGTGTCAACCAGACTGACAATTGGCGGATTATCCGGCGAAGAGACGGTTTTCAGCTCAGAAAGGGAAAATTCCTCGATTCTTACCAGCTCTTCAGCCTTCAGGGTGATCTCGTAGAAATGTCCGTCTTTCGTTGTGTCCATTGAGCAGTTGTCGAGAGTTTCTGAGAGAATGGAGCCCACGGTTTCGCTGGTTCGCCTGTGAATGTGGCCGCTCAGGGCGACAACCACCTCTTCTGATCTGGACTCGAGAATTGGCCAGGAACCACTATCAGGTGCCCCGGAGCTTTGAGGAGGATAGTGCTGGCAGAACACGATCGGAACTCCCTGAGGAATGGAGTCGAGGACTGCCTGGAGCCAGCCCAGGGGGCCGTCTTTGTCCTGGCTCCAGTTCATGATAAAATGGTAGCCTCCGTACTCGAATCTGTAGTAGGGCGACCCGAAAACGGAGGTCCACCACTCGGTGTTGCGTGTGTAGTTGTCGTCGTGGTTGCCCGGAAGAAAGTAAACCGGCGGCCCGATCCTCTCGGCGATTTCTTTAACCGGCTCGATAAACTCAGGCGCATGTCCGACCAGATCACCGAGAACCACTACAAACTCAATTTCCCTGTCCCTGATTGTGTAAAGGAAATCCCGCCAGCGAGCCAGATCACTATCGGCGGCAATGTGGGTATCGGTCAGAGCCAGGAAGCGAAGGCGTTTCACCTTTTCCGGGCTATTGCAGGCGAAAATGATGAGCCCGGATGCCGATATAATAAACAGCGATAATTGCAGTAACAGAATCCTTAAAGAAGAAATTCGAAGGAAATTTCGAGCCATCGTTTGCCCCTTTCTCAACTGGTAATCGGCCGTGCCGTTTGGATAGAGTACTGCAATCAACTAACAATAAAATCCGGGTTTGTTTTGTGCAATGGATAATCAATGATGTTAAAAGTCATTTGCTGTTCAATAGTTGAGAAATTTCCGGGGGAGGCTACGGCCCTCTGGTCACCGGAGGGCGGATAATGTCCGGGGTACCGGAAAAAATGCTGTCAGTATTACTTCACTGGTTGAAGGCCTGGTCTGCCTGGTAGGAC
>JAUVUV010000216.1 GCA_030604975.1 Candidatus Glassiibacteriota bacterium
CCATTGGCCTTTTAAACATTAGTTTTACTCCTCTATAGATAGTGTTGATTATTCTGATAACTCGATCGAATAAATGCGCCTATAAGAATGTATATAATAAACATTATCTACCTTATAAAATATAAATCCCAACAAGTGACAACTCAAGCTTTTTTTAACCGACAATCTTTTCCTGGTTAGCAGGATTAACGCCTTGTTTATTTCGCCAAAGTGGGGAATATTATCCCCGTATTAGATTATGCACTTTCGCGTTTTAACATTCGGTTGTACTTTCAAAGGTTCCGATTTCAGGAAGGAGAACTCATGCGGACTTTTATCGCGGTGGAACCACCAGGGAGTTTGCGCGAGGAAATCGGGAGGCTCACCGCCCAGCATTTTGAAAGCCAATTGCCGGGTTTCCGCTGGGTGAGACCTGAAAACATCCACCTGACCCTGCGTTTCCTGGGCGAGATAGATCCCGCACGGTTGGACAGCCTCACGCAGGCCGTGTCGGTTGCGGCGGCTAAATTTGCTCCTTTCAAACTGACAGTTGAATCTCTCGGCTTTTTTGGTTCACAGAAAAGGTCGCGGGTGGTTTGGCTGGGCTTGAGCAATTTCCAACAGTCGAGCGCTCTTGCCGAAGAGGTGGAAAGCGCTGTGGCCGAAGCCGGATTCGGCCGGGCGGATAAGCCGTTCAAGGCCCACCTGACCCTGGCCCGGATGAAAAGGCCCCCGCCCCGTCCACCTGACTGGGAGCGTATCCGGAGTGTTCTGCCCTCGGGTTGGCCTGAGTGGAGAGTAAGCAGGGTGGAGATAATCAAAAGCACGCTTACCCCGAGCGGACCGATTTACGAAACCCTCGCCCGCTGTCCCCTGGAGGGTGAAGCCGGCGAGATAACGGTTGAAGGAGGCGACTGATGAAATCGCACACCAAGTACCTTTGGTTCAATACTTCAAAGCGCAGGCAGTATATCAGGATTACCGACGAGGTAGAACAGGCCCTGACAGAAAGCGGAATCAGAGAGGGAATGGTCCTGGTGAGCGCGATGCATATCACCGCCGGGGTCTGGGTCAATGACGCCGAGGAGGGAATCATCTCAGATATTGACGAGATGCTCGAGAAGATCGCTCCGTACGGCCCAGACTACCGCCACCACCGTACAGGCGAGGATAACGGAGACGCCCACCTGAAAAGCATCCTGGTGCACAACCAGGTGGTGCTCCCGGTGACCGATGGCAGACTCGATCTCGGCCCCTGGCAGCAGGTTTTTTATACAGAATTCGACGGACAGAGGAAGAAAAGGGTTGTAATAAAAATTATCGGGGAGTAAAAGAGAATAAAAGGAAGGTGGAAATGACTATTTAGTTATCAGGGCCTGGGGCTCGACCAGCCGCACGATAACCTTGCCGATATCCTTGCCCAGGCAGGAGACCACGATCGGGTAGGCCCTTCCCCGGCCGTTGAGACTGTACTTGAGCATCAGGTCGCCGTCGGTAGGTATCTTGTAGCCGAGGTCCTGGCCGGTGTTGTTGGTCTTGTCACCCACGAATCCCTTGAAATTGACTATCAGGGATTTGCCGAAAGAGGGCTGGTCGATCACTGCCTCGATAATTTCCAGTACCTGCCCGACTTGCACACCCAATGTGTCTCCAGAGCTGACCTCATGCCTTTCGCCGTCCACCAGGATGGTCAGGAATTCGAGGTTCGGCATCCGCAAGGCGAGTTCGGCCACGCGCGGATCCCCGGCGATCATCTCTTTCCTGCTCAGGGAAAGTTTCACAGAGGCGCACTTGTAGGAGTCCTTGCGCACAATAATCCGCGTGGGGAAATTGATAGTGAACGGCTTACCCAGATCGTTCATCCCGCCCCAGCCGATTATATCGGCCGCCAGCCCTCTCTTGTAATTTTCCATGTCTATATGCTCGATTATCACCCGGTCGCCCCGGTTGAGCAGCAGGGTTTCACCGTTTTTTACCGCCACTCGTTCGGTACCGTTGATCAGCACTATCAAGTGGTTGAGCTGGGGATTATCCACAAGGACTTTCGGGTTCTCGGGTACGATGCCGAACTCTTTCATGAAAGAGTTGATCACCAGCGTCTTGTGGCGCATCTTGGTCTTGTTCGAGGGAATCTCCTTGGAACTTTCTATGCCGAAAGAGGGAATCTCGTGGTTGGTGAGCGAATAGTAGGTGGCGCTCAGCCTCTGCTCCGGGTGCAAGGTGTACGTGCTTATCGTGTTGTGGTTGTTGAACCGGAACTTGTATTCCTTTTCGGGAATATGCTTGTTGGCTTCAGCGCAGATCTTGCGTGCGATCTCACCCAGATAGATTGTTTTCCCGCTGGTGGGGCTCACGTAAATATCCGCGTCGGCAATAATCGACTGGCCGAAGCGCATCGGGTTGCGAAAGTTGTCGATATGCTTTTCCCGGAAAAACCCGGTGCCGTCGTGAAGGTTGAGCAGGACGTCGCTGCGGCTGATCAACTCTTTCAGGATTGCCACGATACGCGTTTCGGTATCGTAGGCTCGCTGATTAGCGAACTTGCGGTTCATGTCGCCATTGGGTCCGCGCTGATTGAGCAGGATCGCATAGAAATTGGCCCGCGGGACAACGAGCAGGTTGCCTATCTGCAGGCTGATATCCGCGTATAAGTCCGCCGAGAGGTAGCCGCCAGGCTCGTTGCCCTGAATCCCGCCGATAATCATCATTGTCGGACCCGGCTCATTTCCCCGAATCTCATAAACATGCAGCTCGTAGTCCGTGTTCTCGAAATAGGTCTTATGGACAGACTCCCCCCGGAGAGCAGCGGTGGTCAAACAGAGCCACAGGCTTACACTTGACACGAGAAAGAGCCTGGAAAGAAAATTACCCATAGCGCTCATTTTATGCGATAGAGTGTCGAGGTTCTGTCTTGGACCGTTATTCAGATAATTGAAAGCAGATTAATTAAATATAAGCCGATTTTCACGGAAATACTAAATTTTATTTTATCTGTTCATACAGCAATGCTTATACTTTTTCCCGGACCCGCAGGGGCAGGGATCGTTTCTGCTGGGAACACCGGCGTTTGAGCCTACCGCTACGAGGGCTGAGGCACTCGCCGCGGGAATCCGCCTCTGGCGGACCGAGTCAGCCAGGGCCTGGAGCTTATCTCTTGCATGGTCGAAAAAGGCTTTCAGCCCGGTGCAGAGATATGTCGGCCTGCCGAACTTGCCGCCGCCGGTTGTCAGCCTGTCCTTGGGGCAGCCTCCAAGGCATATGTCGAGATGGTGGCAGCCAGGGCATAGATCAGGGTAGCTGCCTTTAAGCTCCGAAAACGACCTTTCCCGGTCGGACAGGAAGAGTTCGGCCAGCGGCGTGTCCATCAGGTTACCGAGCTCGTATTTTTCCTCCACAAAGAAATCGCAGGGGAAAACCCCGCCGTCTTTTTCCACCACAAGGTAGTGGTCGCACCTTTCGCCGAAATTACACAGGCTCAGTTCGCGTGCCCCGGCGAGCTTTCCCACCACAGCGTCGAATGTGCGTACCGAGATATGGTTTATGTCGTTGTTGTAGTACCATTCGTCGAAAATGTCGCAGAGAAACCTGCCGTAGCCAGCAGGTGTGACATTCTGGGGTGCAGGCTTTCCTGTGGCCGGGTCGTACTCCACGCAGGGGATGAACTGAAGGTGGGTGAAACCCTTTGATACAAGGAAACGGTAGATTTTCTTGCCCAGGTCCTGGCTCAGGTCGGTGATCATGCAGAGGATGTTGAATTCCACCCCGGCATCCCTCAGGTGGCCGATAGCTTTGATGACCTTGTCGAAACTCGGCAGCCCTTTCCTGTTCAGGCGGTAATGGTCGTGCACCTCGGCAGGACCGTCCAGGCTCACTCCCACGAGAAAGCGGTAGCGGGCGAGAAAATCGGCCCACTCGGTGTCGATCTGGATGCCGTTGGTCTGAAGGGCGTTTGCCACTGCCTGCCCGTCGTGGCCGTTGGACATCTGCGCCTCGACCACCTTTCGGTAGAAACCGAGCCCGGCCAGAGTCGGCTCCCCCCCCTGCCAGGTGAACACGCTGGTCGGGAAGCCATAGCCCAGATAATCCCCGCACATCTGCTCAAGCACTGCTTGCGGCATCACTGCCGGGCGTTTTTTGCCAAGAGCCTCGTCCGTGCCGAGATAGAAACAGTAGTTGCAGCTCAAGTTGCAGCGGCTGCCCACAGGCTTGATCAGCAGGCTGAACGGTTTGAGAGGTTTGTTTATCAATTGTGAACGTTTTTGGGTTTATTTTTTATGGGGAAAGTTTTATTCTGCTCCAAAAATAATGGACCAAAGGTGCGTTATTCCATGGTTTCGATAAAAACCACCCGTAGGGGCGCACGGCCGCGCGCCCCTACAGAAAACGAAACATTTTCATTGTTTCCGGGTGAGCGAGCGGCTCATGACAACTAATCCAGCCTAATAGTCTCGCCGTGCCTGAGAACCAGGAAATCCTCCTCTTTTTTAAGATCTCTTGACCCGGCCTTGTTCACCCCGAGAAAATCACGCTCGATAGTATCAGGTTATCGGGAATAAGGGATACGTTTTGCCAATCTCGAACTCCGATGATTCTATTTTCTCCTGCTCGGCGGGCTCAGGGAATCCGGCACCCCGCACTCGTAGGTTTTACCGTCGAGCTTTGCCGCAAAATCCTCTTTCGCCGCCTTGATCAGCTTGGGTTTGGTAATCAGGTCGATTCCCGCACCTGAGAGCACCTTGGCTGCAGTGACCATGCCCTTTAACCCGACAGAAGAGCCTGTGCAGCTCACCACCTGCCAGGAATGCCCGGGAGAGCCCTTTACGAAACATGCCGTAGTAATCCTGCCG
>JAUVUV010000458.1 GCA_030604975.1 Candidatus Glassiibacteriota bacterium
CCCCTGTATCCCCCTTTATTAAGGGGGAATTTTTGAGATTATCCCCCTTTATTAAGGGGGATTATATACTGATCCCCTGAGTTCCAAGCGAACATCGCCTTAGCGCGCCACCCGGGCACCACCGCCTTTCATCACTTTTTCCACTTCTTTCAGAGTCGCCATGGTGGTATCGCCTGGTGTGGTCATGGCCAGGGCGCCGTGTGCTGCGCCGTAATTGACAGCCTCTTCCGGAGTCTTGCCGCTGAGCAGGCCGTAGATCAGGCCGCTGGCAAAGCTGTCTCCGCCGCCGACCCGGTCGTAGATCTCCAGGTCCGGCCGCTGGAGCGCCTCGTAGAACTCGCCGTCCATCCAGAGGATCGCACCCCAATCATTGGTGCTGGCTGTCCTGGCATTACGCAGCGTGGTGGCCACTGCCTTGAAATTGGGGAAGTCTTTCACCACCTGTGTGATCATCTGCTCAAAACCTGCCGGGTCGAGTTTGCTCAGGTCCTTGTCCACCCCGGGAACCTCGTAACCGAACGCTTTGGTGAAATCCTCCTCGTTGCCGATCATCACGTCCACCAGCGGGGCGATCCTGCGGTTGACCTGCTGGGCTTTTTCGGTGCCGCCGGCACTTTTCCACAGGCTGGGGCGGAAATTGAGGTCGAAAGAGGTATAAGTGCCGTGCTTCTTTGCACACTCCAGCGCCTCGATTATCACATCGCTGGTGGTAGGCGAAAGCGCGGCGAAAATGCCGCCGGTATGGAACCAGCGCACGCTATCGGAGCCGAAAAGTTTCTCCCAGTCGATATCTCCGGCTTTCATCTGGCTGGCTGCGCTGTTGGCGCGGTCCGAGCATCCGAGGGCAGCCCGCACACCGAAACCGCGCTCGGTAAAATTGAGCCCCATCCGTGAACTGCGGCCGATACCATCGAACGGCACCCACTTGACATAACTGGTGTCCACGCCGCCCTGACAGATCAGATCCTCCAGAAGGTGACCGACCTCATTATCCACGATTGCAGTGACCACCCCGGCACGCAGGCCGAAACACTTGCGAAGGCCGCGGGCCACGTTGTATTCACCTCCACCTTCCCAGACACGGAAGTTCCGGGTGGTTCGGATACGCACATCGCCAGGGTCGAGACGGATCATGATTTCGCCGAGCGAGACAATATCGTACCTGCAGCTATCGGCAGGTTTAGCTTTAATGGTGTTCAACTCGGGACCTCCTTTTTTGTATTGTATTCAAGCGCAATTGCAATGAAATGAACTCGTCCTTGCGGATATAAAATTGATCGGTAGGCGATAAATTGCCGGACCGGGATACACGTACCGCGATCGGGGCAATAAAGATATACTTCTTTACCCTCTATGGCAAGGAGCTATCAGGCGACAATCACGTTTTTCAGGCGTCGTGGCCCTCACCGCGCAGCATTCTCAAAGCGTGTTTCAATCCCGGCATTATCGCATCCAGAGATTCTTCCACACTCTTTTTGGATCCCGGCAGGTTTATAATGAGCGTAGAGCCTCTGACTCCTGCCTTCGCCCGGGAGAGCATGGAGAATGGAGTGCGCTGCTGGCCGAACGAGCGAGCGGTCTCTGCGATTCCATCCAGCCTTTGCTCGAGGATTTCCTTTGTGGCCTCCGGGGTCGAGTCGCGTGGGCTGATTCCTGTGCCGCCGGTGGTAAGTACCAAGTCGAGTTTTTGCTTATCTGCATATTCTATCAGAGCAGATTTTATCCGATCCGGATCATCAGGAATCACCAGATAATCCGCCACCTTGAAACCCTCCACTTCGATTCTTTCGAGTATCAGCTTTCCAGATATATCCTCTTTTTTTCCCGCAGAGACCGAATCGGATATAACCAGTACAGCGGTCCGCGGCTTCCAGTCCAGAGTCTGGTCGAAATCGGACTTCCCTCCGTGCTTGGCGAGCAGCCGCACTCCGGTGATTTCCAGACTGGTGTCAAGCATTTTCAGCATATCGTACAGGGTCAGCGCTGCCACGGACGCCCCGGTGAGCGCCTCCATTTCCACGCCTGTCTTGTAAATCGCCTTGACCTCTACCCTGGCCACGATAGTTTCCTCTCCCAGGGTAAATTCCACGCCGACAAAATCCACAGGTATCGGATGGCAGTAAGGAATGATCCGGCTGGTTTCTTTGGCAGCCTGGATAGCCGCCACTTTCGCCACCGGCAGTGGATCACCTTTCGGCACCTTGCCATCCCGGATCAGGGTGAGAGTTGCCGGTGCCAGGTGGAGGACAGCCTCTGCGCAAGCGGTCCTCAGGCTGTTGAATTTCCGCGAAACATCTTTCATAGGCTTTCCCCTGAAAATCAGATTATATGAATTCAGCTATAATTGGATTTGTTTATTCCTGGATTATTATATACTGGTTTATCGCTGTAAAATACAGCCCTCTCTCCTTGACCTTTTCTCCAACAGCTCTGCTCCAGGCCTCAGCATAAAGTTTCACCTGCGGTGCATAGTGGCTGACAAGATGGTCCAGACTACTTTCGGCGCCTTTATCAGTCTTGTAGTCCACGATCACCCAGCCGTCGGATTCGCGGAAAGCGAGGTCTATCACCCCGCGCATGATCTCCGGGCCGCCCTCCTTTTCATTCAGGATCTGAAACGGAACTTCTACCAGGCACTTTTCGCTCGATACGGCCCTGCGCCAGATCTCCGAGCCGGTGACCGAATCCACAAGCGCCAGGGCCTGAGTTTCAAGCTCGGGCGCAAGCTCTTCCTCGCTCAGTA
>JAUVUV010000033.1 GCA_030604975.1 Candidatus Glassiibacteriota bacterium
CAGCGGGCGTAATCGAACTGCAGCGCATCCTCTCTAAGTATCGATACTTGCGGCATTTCCTTGAATGCCAGTTCCAGTTTTTCGGCCAGTCTGCTGTCGATTTCCAGGGCGGTGAGCCGTCCTGCCCTCTCAGCCAGCTCGAAGGTCAGCTCACCCCGGCCGGCACCGATCTCCAGTACATGCTTATCCTCCAGTGAGCCCAGGCTGCTGATAATACGGTCTTTCACCTCACTGCTTGTCAGAAAATACTGTCCCAGAGATTTCCGCCGAAAACTTGTGCGAGGGCAGTAGCTGTTTCGGCTTTTTCTGCGTCTCACAATTTCCTTTCACAATATTACCATCAGAGATGGAACTATTTCAATATATAAATAAAAACCCAGGGATAAAAGCTACCCCCGGGGGAAACAACTATTGGTAGGTATTTTCAAATTTCAGTTATGGTTGGGGCCGAGCGAAACCGAGCAGATTCGCTCTGGGTCGAGGATTACCCGTGCCACTTCGTGTATTTCATCAGGGGGCACGGCTTCAACCTTGCGGATAACCTCGTCTGCCGGCTGATAGCTCTCGCCGTTGAGTTCGAAATTCGCCAGGCGGAACATCCTTGTTGTCGTGCTTTCAAGCCCGAGGAGCAACTGACCTTTGAGCTGGTTTTTCGCATGTTGCAGCTCCTTCTCGGTCACGCCCTCTTTGAGAAACTTATGATACTCCTCCTGCACAACACCTATCGTCCTGTCGCGCCGCGAGGGTTCGGTTCCCATGTAAACGCCGTAGAGCCCGGTATCCACGTAAAACTGCTGGAAGCTGTAAACCGCATAGGCCAGGGCCTCCTCCTCACGCACACGTTGAAAGAGCCGGGAACTCATCCCGCCGCCGATAATGTTGCTCAGCAGCAACAAAGCGTAGCGTCGGGGGTCGGTGTGGGCGAAGCTCACTGTACCCAGGCAGAGATGAGTCTGCTGACAGTCACGTTTCAGATGACGGGTAACCGGCTTAAAATCGTCCATATTTCTTGCCGGCTTAGCTTTGAGCACGTCCCAGCCGTTGTTGGGTCGGCTCAAAAGAAAGGAAAATTTGTCGCAAATAATGTCCAGGGTGCAGTCGAAATTGATATTGCCGGCGAGGGCAATAACAAAATTCGGGGCGATATACTCGCGGTGAAGGTAATCGAGCATCTGCGCTCTTTTCAGGGATTCGACTGTCTCGTAAGTTCCCAGCAGAGGATAACCGAGCGGATCGTCTCCCCAGATTGCCTGGGAGTAGAGCTGATGGATCATATCGTCCGGGGTATCCTCCATGTTGCGGATTTCCTCGTAAACGACAAGCTTCTCCCGCTTGATATTTTCCTCGCTCATTGTCGGAGAATCGACAAGGTCGCTGAGCACATCCAGAGCCAGTTCAACGTACTCATCCAACACCCTGGCGTGAAAGCAGGTATACTCTCTGCCGGTGAAGGCGTCGATACCACCGCCCACAGACTCGATTGCCGAGGCGATCTGCTTTGCCGTGCGCCTGCTGGTGCCTTTGAACATCATATGTTCGAGGAAATGGCTGATTCCGATCTTATCGACGGGTTCGTGACGGCTGCCCCGGTTGACCCATACGCCGAGCGAACAGGAGCGCACATGCGGAATGTGTTCGAGCATGATCCGCATTCCACCGTCGCCCACTATTCTCCTGACATCTTCTTTCATGAATCATTCCGGCTATTTTTCCGCCAGTTCTTCCTCGGCGGCTATCTTGGAGAGCTTGACCCTGTTCTGTTTATCGATACCGACAAGCTTTACCTTGAATTTGTCTCCTACCTTGACCACCTTGTCAATGTCATTAACCCGCTCTTTTTTCAGTTCCGAGATATGAACCAGCCCTTCTCTTCCGGGCAAGAATTCGACAAAAACGCCAAAGGAGGTGACAGTTTTTACCATGCTGTCGTAAATCCTGCCAAGCTCGGGTTCGGCGACGATATCCTGGATTGTCTCTATAGCCATCTTGCAGGCATTCTCATCTGAGGAGGCGATTGTGATCGTACCGTCGTCCTCGATTTCGATTTTGGCGCCGGTATCCTCACAGATCTTGCGGATAATCTTGCCTCCAGGACCGATTACATCACGGATTTTCTCCGTGTTTATCTTCATCGTGTGGATTCTCGGCGCATACTGGCTGATCGCCTCTCTCGGAGTGGAAATTGTTCCGTCCATGACATCGAGGATGTGGTTGTATCCCGTGCAGGCTTGTTGCAGCGCACGTTCCAGCACCTCGAGGGGTATCCCGCCGATTTTACTGTCGAGTTGAAAGGCTGTGATCCCTTCCCGCGTGCCGGCCACCTTGAGATCCATGTCTCCCAGATGGTCCTCCGCACCAAGAATATCGCTCAGGATGCATACCCCATCCTCCTCATAAACCAGGCCAATAGCGATACCGGCAACGGCTTTTTTCACCGGCACGCCCGCATCCATCAGAGCGAGCGATCCTCCGCAGACCGAGGCCATTGAGCTTGAACCGTTGGATTCGAGGATATCGGCAACGAGCCTGATCGTATAGGGGAAGTTATCGCCATTGGGGATAACAGGGCTGAGGGCGCGTTCGGCGAGAGCGCCGTGGCCGATCTCGCGGCGGCCCGGTCCCCGCGGTATACGGACTTCTCCCACACTGAAAGAGGGAAAATTGTAATGCAGCATGAATGACTTGCGGAATTCCTGCTGTTCGATCCCATCAATCACCTGGCTGTCCAGGCTGGTACCGAGAGTGACCGAGGCCAGGGCCTGGGTCTGGCCCCTGGTGAAAAGGGCCGATCCGTGAACTCGCGGTAGAACCTGAACCTCGCAGGTTATATCACGGATTTCGTCATTCTTGCGCCCATCGATACGCCGACCCTCCTGAAGAACCATCTGCCGCATTTTCTTTTTTTCAATATCCCCGATAATCACGGCAATTGTTGTTTCTTGCTCCGGATATTCCTCAATCAGCTTCCCAACCGTGCTTTTCACCAGTTCATCGTAAGCGTTCTCCCGTTCTTTCTTGTCGGCGATCCTGAGGATTTCACCCAGCGGAGCCTCCACACTGGCATGGACTTTTCCCTCCAGCTCCTGGTCGGTTTCCGGTGGTGTAAATTCTTTTTTCTGCAGACTGGCCGTCTTGGCTAACTCCTCAATCATATCCAGTATTTCCCTGATCCCTTCCCTTGCGAATTTGAGTCCGCCGAGAACCTGAGAAGCAGATAACTCCTCGGCTCCCCCCTCGACCATGACAACCGCATCGCGGGTACCGGCCACCACCAGGTCGAGTTTTGATTTTTCGATCTGAGCGAATGTGGGGTTGACCACATACTGACCGTCGATATAGCCTACACGTACAGCCGCTATTTTATCGGTAATCGGAATCTGGCTCAAAGATAAAGCGACGGAGGCTCCAATAATACCCAGCACACCCGCCGGATTCTCCTGGTCCGAGCTAAGTACGGTAACCATTACAATCACATCGTTGCGGTAGGCATCGGGAAACAGCGGGCGGATCGGCCGGTCTATCAGGCGCGCGCTTATTATCTCGCGGTCGCTGGGGCGGCCCTCGCGTTTGAAAAAGCCTCCCGGTATCTTGCCGCCGGCATAGGATCGTTCCCGGTAGTCCACGAACAGCGGGAGATAATCGATGCCTTCCTTGGGTTCCTTGCTCTCTACCACCGCTACCAGCACTGAAGTTTCGCCATACTGGATGAAGGCACTGCCGTGGGCCTGTTTGGCCATTCCCCCGGTTTCCATGAACAGTGTTCTACCGCCGATAATTTTTTCAACTTTGTGAATCATTTTTGCCTTCCAAATATAAAAAATTTCTTCCCCGACCTATCGGGGGATAATTGTGCAACATGTCTGCACCGAGTGCATTCCCCGCCTTCCCTATCCAAAGCAGAAAGAAAGGGCGTCCACCCCTTTACCAAGATCAAGGAAGCTTATTTTCTCAGTTTCAGGCTTTCAATAACCTTCCTGTAAGAATTGTAGTCCTTGTTGCGCAAGTACTCCAGAAGTCTTTTCCTCCGGCTGACAAGTTGCAAAAGACCTCGCCGAGAATGAACATCCTTCTTATGAGTTTTCAAATGTCCGGTCAGGCTCTGAATACGTTTGGTCAGGATTGCAATCTGGACCTGTGTCGAACCGACATCAGTATCGTGCAACTTATATTTGCTGATAACTTTCGCTTTCGCTTCCTTGGTAATACTCATTTACTGCCCTCCAAAAATGTCATCTTTTAAAACTGAAATTCGATTTACACCGCCCGGCTCAAAATAAGAGCCGGCATCTTGATTCTTTCGAAGACCTTTTTTACTTCCCTGTCGTCTCTGTCCATCCGTTTTATCATTTCTCCGGCGCTTTTGAAACGCATTATCGGTCTGATACGTTCGATTATCGAAACCTCAAGGGAGCGGTCGTAGAGGTCTCCGGAAAAATCGTAAATATTCAGTTCCAGAGTGGGCGCCAGCTCATCAAAAGTGGGCCGTGGGCCGTGGTGAAGGGCGCCCGGCATGAGCTTGCCATCCAGATCTACCGTTGCGGCGTAAACCCCTTCCGGAAACAGCTGTTTATCCTCGAATACAGGTTCAAGGTTGGCTGTGGGATGTCCCAGCCGTTTGCCACGTCCTGCACCGGGTACTACCCTGCCTGTGAAAGAGTAGTAACGTCCAAGCAGCTTTGCCGCCTGGCCCATGTCCCCTTCCTCGATTGCCGAACGGACCCATGAGCTGGAGACCGGCTTGCCGTCCAGGAGCACAGGAGGAACCTGGATCAAACTGTAATTAAAAACTGAGGAAAGTTCTCTCAAAACTTTTTCCTCGCCAACCCGTTCCTTGCCGAAAGCGTGGTCGTAACCAATCACCAGGGCGCGCATGCCATAGCGGGAGATCAGGTAATCCTCCACGAAACGTTCCGGGGAAAGTTGCGACAGCGCCCGGTCGAATTTCAGCACCACCACGTAATTTATTCCCAGTTCGGTCATCAGACGCACTTTTGCTTCCGGAGAGGTCAGGAGCTTCACCCCCTGGTTGGGCTGCAAAACATGCCTCGTGTGAGGATCGAAGGTAATAACTACCGATTTCAGGTTCTGCTGCTGTGCTACATCGAGGAGCTCTTCCAGTATGCCGAGATGCCCCCGATGTACCCCGTCAAATGTACCCACCGTAACCGCCGTACAAGTCCCAGCCAGTAAGCTCGACCCAGTTGTTGATTTATTTTCCAGCATGAAATTCGTTTCACCCCTAACAACTATCACTCAAACCTTATCTTTCGACACCTGCCAGGCGGCTTAGGAGCCGAACGAAAAGGCCTCCATCATCAGACGTTTCGGCCTCAGCACGCCAGAAGAGCCGCCTGCCCGATCGAGCAGACCGACTCCCAGGAAAGAATCCCGGCTGTCGTGAATCCGCACCTCCAGCGAACCCTCAGCCAAAGTAACCTTTCCAATCAGTTGGCCTTCCGCGCCGAGATCGACATATTTGCCGAAATAAATTTTTTCTACTCCCGATCCCGAAAGCTTAACCGCCGGTAGGCTGGAAAGCGCTATCTCAACCGGTAAAAGCAGCTCTTTCTCGATTTTTTTTCTTCCTTCGGCTGTCAGCTGGTCCAGTTTTGCGGCCATCGCGAGAGTAAAATCGCCAACCCTGGTTCTCAGAAGAGATCCCAGGTGTCCGCCGCAGCCGAGCTTTTTTCCCAGGTCCCTGGCCAGGGAACGAAGGTATGTACCGGCAGAACAATCAAGCTCTATCTCCAGAGCTGGCAGATCGACATTCAGCAGCCTGATCGAATCGATACGCACAGCTACAGGCTTCAATTCCGGCTTGAGCCCGCGCCTGGCGAGCACGTAAGCCGGTACGCCGTCAACTTTTTTCGAACTGAAAGACGGCGGGATCTGTAGTATAACACCGACAAACTCTTCGAGCAGGGACTCCAGCCGTACTTTTGATAAAAGGTTTTCGAGATCGCCATTGTACCTGTAGGTTACCTCGCCCTCGATGTCGTCTGTTGTGGTCGACTCGCCGAGCTTGATCACGGCCCGGTAAGTTTTATCCTGTTTGGCCAGGTAACCGGTGAAGCGGGTTGCTCCGCCGACGCACAAAACGAGCAGACCCTCGGCCTGTGGATCCAGAGTTCCGGTGTGCCCTACTTTCCGTATACCCAGAATTTTGCGTACCTTATCGACCACATTGTGGCTGGTGATACCGGTTGGCTTATTGACCAGTAACACTCCGTGCAAGTCCGCTTTTGCACTACCGGAACGACTCATCCTCCCTACTCCGAATCCTCCAGCGAACGGGCAAGAGATGAATCCTGCTCGGCATGAATGTTATTCAGAATCTGTTCGATACGCGCAGCCTTTTCGAGCGTCTCGTCAAGCCTGAAATTCAGGCGAGGCACATATTTCAAATAACAACGCCTGCCGATGCAGGCGCGAATGAAACTTCCAGCATGCCGAAGGCTCTCCAGGGCTTTCTGCTTGTCCTCGCCCATTATCGAGAAATAAACTGTCGCCTCTTTAAGGTCATCCGAGAGACTAACTCTGGTCACCGTGACAAACTGAAGTCTAGGATCGCTGACCTCGAGCTGAAGAATTTTGCCGATTTCCCGGTGCAGCAGATGCCCTAATCTGTTGCTTCTTTTAAATGAATTTCTTGCCATCTATAAAAAAGACATTTTTTGATCGATCAGCACTACTTCGCTGTTTGAAGTCACCAGTTCCGTGACTTTCGAGAGTACCTGATTGGCAAACCGCTGGTCATTGGAAACCACTGCCACCGCTATGGTGGAACGTTGCCAGCTATCGAGATAGTCCACCTCAGCCACGGAAACGTTGAACTTGTTAGCTATCCGTGCTTTCAGCCTTTTAAGCACTCCTCGTTTGGCTTTAAGCGAGTGAATTCCTTCCAGGTGCAATTCAAAGGTACAGATCCCAATTACCATCGGCTTTAAGGCTCAGTTGTCATCCGGAGGCATGGCTGCTGAGCTGGCGCTTGACCTCTTCAATTATAAAGGTTTCGATTATATCGCCAACTTTAATATCCATGAAATTTTCAAGCTTTATCCCGCACTCGAATCCGCTGGAGACATCACGCACATCATCCTTGAAACGCTTGAGGCTGGCCAGATTGCCTTCCCAGATCACCACTCCGTCACGGATAAGGCGGGCGCGATGGTTACGGTTTACCTTGCCCTCGGTAACGAAACAACCCGCCACCGTACCTACCTTGGAAATTTTATAAACCTCTCGAACCTCGACAGAACTCAGAAGAGTCTCTTTCTCCTCGGCGGAGAGAAGGCCTTCCATTGCCTGTTGGATATTATCCACCACTTCGTAAATAACCCTGTAGAGCCTGATATCCACGCCCTCGCGCTGCGCTGCTTCGCGGGCCCTGTTGTCCGGTCGAACATGGAAGCCGATAACAATTGCCTGACTTGCCGAGGCGAGGATAACATCGTTTTCGGTTATCGCTCCTACCCCGCGGTGGATAACCTTGAGCTTGACCTCATCTGTGGAGAGTTTCTCCAGGGCGTCGGAGAGCGCCTCGACAGAGCCATCCACATCGCCCTTGATAATCAGGTTAAGGTTCTGCACCTCTCCGGCCTCGATACGCTCGAAAAGCTGGTTGAGCGTCATCTTACGATGTCTGGAAAACTCCTGTTCGCGCTTGAGCCGGCGGCGGACATTGGAAATGTCCTTGGCCTCGCGTTCCTCATGCACCACGTGGAAAGTGTCGCCTGCTTGCGGTACGCCGCCGAACCCGAGAACCTGTACCGGCGAGGAGGGTTCATCCTCGTAGACATTCTCTCCGCGCTCGTTCCGCATTGCCCTGACCCGTCCCGAGATCAGTCCGCAGACAAATGGGCCGCCCACTTCAAGCTTTCCCGCAGTCAGCAATACAGTGGCTACTGCGCCCATACCCCTATCCAGCTTAGCCTCAACCACCACTCCCTGTGCGGGACCGGAAAACGGAGCGGTAAGTTCCATAACCTCTGCCTGGAGAAGAATCAATTCAAGCAGGTGGTCAACACCTGTCCCTTTTTTGGCACTGATTTCCGCGCATAGCACGTTGCCGCCGAATTCCTCGATCAGGAGATCGAGGTTGGAAAGCTCCTGTTTCACTTTTCCGGGATTGGCTGCGGACAGGTCGATCTTGTTGATTGCCACCATGATCGGTACCCCGGCGGCCCGGGCATGGTTGACCGCCTCAACTGTCTGTGGCTGTATCGAATCATCAGCTGCAATGACCAGCACCACGATATCGGTGACCTGCGCTCCTCGGGCGCGCATCGAGGTGAAAGCCTCGTGACCCGGGGTATCGAGAAAACAGATCGGGCCGCCCTGGGTATTCACTTTGTAGGCACCGATATGCTGGGTGATACCGCCGGACTCACCTTTAACGATATTGCTCTTGCGCATGTAATCCAGAAGGGTGGTTTTCCCGTGGTCAACATGTCCCATCACGGTTACAATCGGCGCCCGCAGGCGTGCATCGCCGAGTTTCTCCTGCTCCTCTCTGGCCGACTCTTCAAGCATTTCATGGCAGTACTCCGCATCCCTGACTGCTTTAAAACCGAACTCGTCGCAGATCAGGCTTATCGTCTCGAAATCGAGCCGCTGATTGATAGTGACCATTAATTCAAGATCAATGCAGGTACCGATCAGCTTGCTTGCAGGAACTTCGATCAGGTCGCTCAACTCGGCAAGCGAAATAAATTCCATTACCTTGACCTGATTTTCCTCTGCTTTCTCCCCTGCCACGGCAGTAGCGCCTAGCGTGCGCTTGCGTCTTTTCTTCTTTACCACGCCAGCATCGATTTTAGCCAGTGTACGGCGGATATTCTCGGCGACCACTTTCTGGCTGACCTTTTTCTTTTTCTTCTTTTTCTTGCCCCAGACTTTCGCCGTTACCTCATCATTCCAGACTGCACCGGTCTTTTCCCATCCTCGACGCTGACTTACGCCCTTCATACGTTGTGAATCCTTGCGCCGCTGAGTTTCGCTTTTCTCCTTCTCCTTTTCTTTAGGCAGCTTGCCGATTCCGAATTTCTTTTTCTTGATCTCTATTTTCTCGCGAACAGCGGCTTTTTCCTGGGCAAGCCTTTCAGTAATCAGCTTGACAGTTTTCTCGTCGAGACTGCTCATGTAACCGGAAACCGGGCAGTTAATATCCGCCAGCAGCTTGACCAAGGCTTCGCTTGAAATATCGAAGTCTTTAGCTACCTGATATACTCGCAAAATAGACAAAAGACTACTCCTGCAGACTTGAAAAACTGTCTGGGGATTATACCCAGGAGCTGGATGCGCCCGAAATTGCCCCTAAAGCCCAATTTTCAGGAAATTCTTAATAAGATAGTCTTTCCTTGGAGATTTGTAAACCTTTTCCCGCCTTTTATCAAGCCTGAAGCCAACGCGACAAGGAGCAAAGGGCTCCGCACACTCTTAGTCCTCTTCTTCCTCCTCGTAATGCTCGATCAGAAAGTTTACGATATCCTTTACTTTCAAGCTTGTCTGTTTCCCAACGCCTTTTACCTTGCACAGATCCTCTTCATTAGCCAATACTAGCTTGTAGAAGGTGTTGTAACCAGCGCCTTCCAGCTTTTCTCGGAGGGCAAGAGTGAAAGACTCGATCAGGCTGATCGGAAAATCCTCCACCGGCAGATCTTCCAAAATCTCGCGCTGTTTCTCGTCGAGTTGATCCAGGTCAACTTCTTCAACCTGAAGTGCCTCTTTATCTTCCATCCCCCTGGCTGCGGTTGCCTCAACCGCTTCTTCCTCTATTTCCATTTCAGGCTTCTCAGCAGCGGCAGCCTTTTCGGCCGACTTCCGGCGCTCCCGTTTAGTTTCTTTCGATCCGCCGAATACATCGGTGAGCATCTCGTCGCGCTTGGCGAGGAAGTCTTTCTTCTCCACCAGGTCGATCTTCCAGCCAGTGAGCATCGCAGCCAGGCGAACGTTCTGGCCGTTCTTGCCGATAGCAAGCGAAAGCTGGTCGTCCTCGATCACCACACTCACCAAATTTTCCTCGCGATTGATCGAAGTCCGGTAGATCTTGGCCGGGTTCAGTGCGGCGCGCACGAAGTCCTGGGGCTCCTCGCTGTAGGGGATGATATCGATCCGCTCACCGCCCAGCTCATTGACCACGGCCTGTACCCGGCTGCCCTTGAGCCCAACGCAGGCACCCACGGGATCGATGTGTTCATCATTGGAGGAAACCGCGATTTTCGAGCGGCTGCCGGCTTCTCTCACCAAACCCTTGATCTCGATAATACCCTGGTAGATTTCGGGGACCTCAAGCTGAAAGAGGGCTTTCAGGAAACTCTCATTGTTGCGGCTCAAAATGAGCTGCGGACCCTTGGTGGTTTCGCGGATGTCGATCAGGCAAGCCCGGATCGGATCGCCCTGCTTGAAACGGTCCTTGCGGTTGACCTCTTT
Source organism: Candidatus Glassiibacteriota bacterium (assembly GCA_030604975.1). Taxonomy (GTDB): domain Bacteria; phylum Gemmatimonadota; class Glassbacteria; order GWA2-58-10; family GWA2-58-10; genus JAUVUV01. The sequence goes on from JAUVUV010000033.1 coordinate 10,432, forward strand.
CATCGGCAGTATCGCCTCGGTTTGCCTGTTCAGAAAAATCACATAGTTCCCGCGCTCCACCTGCTGGATCGTGCCGGAAAGCAGTTCACCGATTTTGCCGGAATACTCGGCGCGAATTTTCTCGCGTTCTGCCTCCCTGATACGCTGTATAACCACTTGCTTGGCGGCCTGGATCGCGTTGCGGCCGAAATCGACGAAAGGAACCTCCTGCCAGAGGATATCGCCTTCACCGAGATCTGCATTGATCTCTTTCGCTTCGGCCAGGGAAAGCTGTGCGCTCGGGTCAGTAACCTCATCGACAAGCTGACGGCCGACTTTGATGTCGATCTTGCCGCTCTGGGGGTCAATCTTTACCTCTACCTCACAGGCAGGACCGTACTTCTTCCGAACAGCAGCCACGAGACCCGCCTCGATCATTTCTATCAACTCTTCACGTCCGATGCTTTTCTCCCGTGCAATCTCTGCAAAGGCATCCAGAATTGGATTAATCATAGCAGACAACCCCACATCAAATTTCAAAAGATAAGGACAGGGAAATAACTCAGTATTCTCTGAGAGAATTTTCTACTGCTTTGTCAAAACCCACTTTTGAGTGTTTATCCAGATTATTTCCACTCGTAGACCAGATTCGCCCTCTGTACATTTTCCAGAGGAAATTTTTCCTGTATGCCGCCGTCGAGTTCGATCACAACATCGGTCTGACTTTCAAGTCCCCGCAGAATGCCGGTGAATTTCCTGCGTTTTCCTATGGGCTGGCGGAGCAGGATGCGGG
>JAUVUV010000048.1 GCA_030604975.1 Candidatus Glassiibacteriota bacterium
CTGCGCGCGCTGATCGAGAAATACGGCGGCCGGCCGGTGGGACTCGGAACCCTGGCTGTCACTGTGGGGGAGGAGCGGGACACGATCGAGGAGGTCTACGAGCCGTTCCTGATCCAGCGTGGCTTTATCAACCGCACACCACGGGGAAGAGAGCCAACGGTTCTGGCGTACCGGCATCTCGGTTACAAGCCGCCCCGTGAGAAAGGTTCGATACCGAACCAGAGTGACTTGTTCGATGGGAAATGATTATACCTGAGAAGAGGTGAACTGTCGTGGATTTCGGAGGCTTTAGCGGCAGCCTGGGCCGTGTGCTGGTGATTTAGCAAAAAGGATGCCGGCCCGCGTCCTTCCTCATTTGTTTTCGATTTCATCCTTTTTTGGGCCGTTGAATGTCCTTTGAGTTAAGAGGCGATCCTGCAGCCAGGTCTCTTGAGTACACAGCACCGCGTAATCTCTTAACCTCGAACGGACCAAGTTCGGTCCACGGTTTCAAGGCAACAAGGTCTTCAGTGCGCAACTTTTCGCCCTTTTTAACATCGCGCAAAAGGTAGTATCCCCTTCGGCCGACCCGGCGCTCTTCCTTTTCAACCGAAGCGCTTTTTTTTCTGCCATCACCACGCATTGCCTCTGCCATTCGAATATTATCAACCATCAAGCGAAATTCCTGTGGGCCAAGGCTCAGCGCATGATCAGGCCCCTCGGCTTTCGGGTCGTAAGTGAAATGTTTTTCCACCATGCAGGCACCGAGAACCGCGGCCAGGGCCGGGGCGAGAGTACCGGAGGTGTGGTCCGAGAAACCAACCGGAAGCTTTAACTTGCTCCTCACGTGCAACATTGCGGTCAGGTTTGCCTGTTCAGCAGGAGTGGGGTAGGCGCTGATACAGTGGAGAAGAATCGGGGTTTTGCATCCGCCGCGCTTGAGTTCCCGGACACTGGTTGACACCTCTGCCAGGTCGGAAAGGCCGGTTGAGAGAATTACCGGCAGGCCGTAAGCACCCAGTCCCCGCAAAAGAGGCAGGTGGGTCATATCGCAGCTTGCCACCTTGAAAGCGCAAACTCCGATCTCAACCATCCGGGCTGCGCCTTCAAGATCGAACACCGTGCAGACAAAGGGGATTTTTCTTTCGCGGCACCTGTCCACCACCCGCTTCATGTCTGAGAGCGGGAGAGTGTATTTCCCATAGAGGGTGAAAAGCTCGGGCATGCTCTGGCGATGAACCATCGCCGGAGGATCAATATACTGGAACTTGACCAGGCCAGCTCCGGATTCGGCAGCCAGATCCACAAGTTCCAGCGCCTTGCCGATATCTCCATTGTGGTTCAAGCCGATTTCGGCCATAACGACGAGCGGCAGCCTGTATCCTACCCGCACGTACCCGCAGCGCTCATCGCCGATTCTGACCTGTTTCATCAGGCACTCTTTGCAGTCAACAGATTACGGCTGTATGCCGGGCCTTCCGTTCGAATCTCGATCATCGAGAGAGCTTTCTCGCACACCGCGAGCAGCTCTTCGCGAGTATCTGCCACGGCGATCAAGTTTCCGAATTTTCCCATATTGCTGGTCGGGTTATAGAACATATCCCCGACATGATACATGGTATATATATTTTTCACTCCTGGCAAGGTGCGTGCCCGATCGAGGCCTTCGATACTGGTTATCCTCCCTGGAGGAGGTGTGATCGCTCTTTCTGCCGCTACCCGGTTGAATTTAGGGGTTTGATTACCGGGATCTTTTCCCATAGAGATACGCAGCGCGGCTGACATCAGGTTTATTCCAGTAGCGAGAGGATATGTGTAGCCGCTCATGAAACCGCCGGAGAGCCTGGCCGCCAGCTCCCCTATTTTGGGTCCCTCGGGCGTGATTTTGATATCTCCCTTGGCCGCGCCGATATCGATACCCAGGGCATGGATGCCCTGTTTCATCACCTCGATTGCTTCCTCCTGCACCTTTTGCGGCATGATCGAGGGCAGGGTATGACCGAGTTCGATAAAGTAAGGCGAGCCGCTGATAATCCGGTCGGCGATGCCGGTAATCTCGATCTTACCGTCCCAGATCAAAGCATCGATAGACAGCTCCTCTCCCTCCATGAACTCCTCGATAAGCAGCATCCCGCTAACCGAGGCTCGCCTGGCCTCGGTGAACGCATCGTCGATTTCTCTCTCGTGGCTGAGCAGGCGGACCCCGCGCCCTCCCATATTGTCCGCAGGCTTGATCACCGCCGGCAGGCCGAGTCTACGCACTGCCTGCCGCGCATCCTCACGGCTCCAGACATACTCGAAATCTGGCGAGGGAACGCCGTGTTCTCTGAAACACTGGCGCATCTTGACCTTGTTCGTGGCCAGTTCCGCAACATCGTACCTGATTCCGGGAAGTTCGAGGGCAGCAGCCACTGCGCTCACCGTTCGGCTGGCATCCGTACCGACTGTCAGTACCCCGTGGATCGGAATCTGGTCTGCAATACGGCGTACGGTGAGCACCGAGAAATCGATGTTTCGGGTGGAAACCTCCAGGGCGATATCCGCCATGGCGAATCCCAGTGCCCGGCGGTTGTAATCAGTGACAATCGTTCGCAGACCCATGCGCTTGGCTGCCTGAATAAGCGGAATCTGCATCAGGCCCGCGCCGATAATTATTACGCCGCGTTTATCTCTCACAACCATCTCCTTTATCGCGAATCGGATAGTGGCGGTTCATTGTCCTGTTCTTCAATAGACTCGTATTGACGAGACCGCTTTTTACCCGGAAACAATTGAAAATCCGGTTATTCAACTGCTGAGAGCTTTCATATCTGTATGAGCCATAGCTCGTTTAAGCCTTTCGAGGCCTCCGCCGTCAACCATCGACCATCCCTTTCGGGAAAGTTTCAGCCGAAGGTTTCCATCGTGCAGCAGCTCTTCCAGCACAACTTCGAGCCCGATCTCGAAAGCCTCATCCCCGGGGGGAGGTGTGAGCAGCAGCGCCTCTTGCGAGGCCAGTTTCGCTGCGTTGTGGTATTGCTCCTCGTGCTGCGGTACGACCACGGTAGGCACTCCGAGACAGAGGCTTTCGAACATCGTGATCCCCCCGGAAACAAAGGCCAAATCGCTTTGATAAAGTGTCCGAACCAGAGAGTTCAGCCCGTGAAGGTTCCTGACCGGATGGTTCTGGCAATCCGGGTAAGCCTGGCGTGCTCCCGCACCTGCAACTACCGTGATCCGGAAAGTTTCACTGCGCCTGTCGAGTGCTTTCAGCAGGCGGTTTGCCAATCCCGCCGGGTCGCTTCCTCCGCAGGAGATCACGATCTCTGATACCGGCCTGGCTTCGAGCCGGTTCCGGATAGTCAGCATCGCCCGCTTGTGAAGTCGGGTGTAGAGTGGATGAAGGATACTCCAGTCGGGTCCAAAACCGCAGAAGGCTGATCCGGGGTATATCGCTTCTGTGGTGCCAGGCAGGATGTGCGGGTCGATCAGAATATCTGCAAAATCACGTCCTGGGCCGCGGTCCTCCAGATCGACAACAAACAGTCCTGCCGCCTTAAGGCTTTCCACATACTCACGGCTGTTGTCTTTCCTGTCCAGGACTACGGTTTTAGTCTCTAGCTCAGCCGCAGCCATTATAAGGTATTCAGCTTCCTCGCTCTCGCTAAATCCCGGGGGAAGGAGGTGGTAGCTTTGAGCCTTTCCCCTGAGATAGTTTTCCGCAACCGGATCGGGCTTGATTGCGTAAGTGCTCCCTTTCAGAGCCAGGAATTCGGCCAGGATCGAACAGCGTGCCAGGTGGCCCAGTCCGAGCCTGAAATTCCCTGAGCAGCAGAAAACCATGCGTTCTTTTATCTCTTCAACCATGAGGAATCCTCTTCAGGCCACTGCAGTAGCCGCCTTTTCATCTTTCCACGAGCGCTGAGTTACGTGGCTGTTGATCCTGGCGATTTCAGGATTTTTGTGCAGAAAGCGGATCACGTCTTCGAGCGCAATGATTTTACCAGCCTTGTAAAGGTTGTTATAAATTATGTGCATCAGGGACAGGTCTTCCGGCGTGTCCACAGTAAGGCGATATTGCGGAGCCTGAAGTTTGCGCGGTGGAGTAAGCCTTCTGACTCTGAACTCGTCTTCATGCTCGTATACGTAAGTCGTCACGTGTTCGCGGTGATAGCTCAGTCTGCCGAAAGAAGAAAGGTAATCGAGCAGGCCTGCCGGGAATACCTCGGTATTCGTGCCAAGTGGCATGTTTTTACAGCTGACCATGTCCCAGAGTCCGCTCTTGCATTCTTTTATACAGCGAGCAAGCATCCGGGTATCGATCAGAGGGTTATCCCCGGTGGCGCGCACGTGATAAGCCGCTGGAAAATTCCTGGCCGCCGAGTAGAAACGCCCGAGTACGTCATCGCAGCTTCCCGAGTGGATTTCCGCGCCGGCTTCTGCAGCCACGGCTGCCAGATAAACCGCTTCGCTTTCCGGCACTGCGAGCACTACCCGGTCGACACCCTTTGAGGCCTTGAGTCGCTCGATAATGTGAGCGATCAGCGGTTTTCCCTTCAAATCGGCCAGGATCTTGTCGGGCAAACGCGAGCTCTGCATCCTTGCCTGAACAATTGCAATAACCTCGTCCACGGTTATTTCTCCGCGTTGAAATAGATGCTCATCGGAACCTTACGGTTTTCGTAACTTGAAGTAACATCTTGAACATTTTTGAAACCTGCTTTTTCCAGGGTTTTGCCCATGGATGGGCTGTCGAACATGGTGGAGTGAAAGTTGCCAGGATAATCCTGCCCGCCGAACATCCGGCTGCGGGATTCGGTGTAATCCATCCAGCCCTCCACATACCCGTGGGCGATATAGGCGAAATTCGGGGTGATGATCAGGATATTACCGCCCGGGCGCACCACCCTGTACCATTCCTCGAGCACCCTGTCTATTTCCCAGTAAGAAAAATGTTCGATAATATGGCTTGCCAGCAGCGATTCCACAGAATTGTTGGCAAAGGGAAGAACCTCCACCCTGCAAACCAGGTCCGTGGATTCGAGGAGTCTCATGTCGCAGTGAAGGTAACCATTATGAGGCCTTTCTCCGCTGGCAAGTTCCACCCTCATCTCGCACCTCTTGGGGCCGGGGTGGTTATATCCAAAGTTTCAAAGGCCTCGAGATACTTTTCAAAAGCCTCATCCACTGTAATCAACCCAAGACAGTAGTCTATCCTGTCGCATCTGTTGAGCAGGCAGTGGTCGCTGCAATGAGGCTCGGCGCAGACAAGTGCCGCCTCTTGGCCTGCCGGTTGCCAGACCTTTTCGTTACGGGGGGCCCAGACCAGAAGCGAGGGTACACGGGCTACTGTGGCGGCCAGGTGGGCCGGGCCGCTGTTGTTCCCCACGAAAAGGCTGCATTTGCGCAGGAAAGCGATCATCTCGGGCAGGCTTAACCGACCGGCCAGGTTGATCGCTTCCCTGCGCATATTGAACTGTACGGCTGAGACCAGGTCTGCCTCATTGGTGCCGTCATAAGTGCGCTGCCTGCCGCCCAGCAAAACCAGTTTTTTACCGCTATGTTCGATCAGCCTGTCTGCCAGTTCGGCGAAACGCTCAGGCGGCCAGTTTTTCTTCGACACTCCGCTGCCCGGGTGCAACGCTATCGGCCGGTCTCGCTCCAGGTCGATCCCGTGACTTGAGATTAACAGATCAACCCTGGCCTCGGTTTCGGTTGGGATAACAACTGAAAAATCAGGGCTCAGCGGTATGTCAATATCCAGATGTTCCAGCAGGTGAAAATTCCGTTTCAGCCTGTGCTCTGCTGGAATGCTAGGGATAATGTCCGTATACCAGGGGAAAGCAACAGGATCGAGGCCGAACCCCATGGTCCGCTTGCCCGCTGCGGCGTGAGTGATAATCGCCGCCCGCGGGGGAAAAGCGAAATCAAGCACCAGGTCGAAACCGCGCGAGCCGGCAAGCTCCCTGATAAAAAGGCTCAGGGCGGGATCGTTTTCTTTGTCCCTGGGCAGTCCTACCACCCTGTCGACAAAAGGCACGATAGAGGCAAAATCCTCCAGTGCAGGCCAGACAAGGCAGGTGATCGATTCGCAAGTTTCAGCGGCGAGTGCGCTCAGGATCGGCATGGTGGTGATAAAATCACCCAGACCGCCGAGGTTGACAGACAGTACTCTTTTTTTCCTGCTGCTATTCACTGCATCCAGCCTTTCGCCAGAAGTTCAATGACCTCGTTATCCAGTAAACATTCCCGCCGATCACGGCAGCAGCGAGGCCCAGCTCGGGCCAGCCGGTCAGAAGGCCCAGGGCGGTCAAGCCGATCACGATCATCCTTTCCGCGCCCCACATGGAGCCTTTGGCCAGAAACAGGTGGTCGACCTCTACTATCAGCCTGGGGTTAGCCAGGCGCACCCTGGCCGGGACAGATTTGAGAAAAGCCACCCCGCTGTAGTAGGCCAGGTAGCCGGTCGTTGCAGCAGCCACAGCCAGAAGCATCACGATAGGAGGCAGGCCCCAGTAATAACGGCAGACAAGGCCGACAGAAAACAGAAGAGCGGCATCGACACTGTGAAGCAGGATCAGGCCGGATGCGGGCTTGCCCTCGCGCGTACGGATCATGCGCCGCGATTTTCTGCCGGAGGCTAAAAGCCAGCAGAACAGGAGAATCGACAGGGCGAACTCTGCCGGCAGATAACCCAGCACGTAAAATGGCAACGCCAATAAGACTGGAATTATTCCCAGGAGGTAGAATCGAGATTCAGACAAACCGCTTTCACCTTTGTTACTTAGGATTCTATGAATTTCAGCGAGCAGCAAGTTCTGGTATGCGAGTCCTTGTTTCATTTTTCACATCCATATTATTGGTAGCGAGAAAATCCACGTAATTTTCACTTGGCCGGGCCTGCCGCGTTTGGGCGGCTTTTGCAACCCACCAGAGAGTTTCCAGTATTACCAGAGTGCCGATAGTGGCAAGCGGGGCGCCGAGCGCCACACCTACGGCGAGGATCAGCAGGTAACTGTCGTGGGTGATACCGAACACCATTTCCCTGTCGTAAAACCATTTTTCCAACCGGGAGAGCAGGGCATGATTTTCCGGCCCTTTGCGCAGAGCGCCGGATACCAGCAGAGAATCCATCGCCGTGCGGTAGCAGATATTAGAGACCAGGGCCAGGCACATCAGCACCCAGGCCGTTTCGGCACTTCCTCCGGTCCGGGTTACTGACCAGGCCGCTCCGCAAATAATCAGCCAGTCGCAGAGCCTGTCTGTCAGGTTGTCGAGCCAGGCCCCGAACCAGCTTCCCTGATACTTGAGCCGCGAGAGTTCCCCGTCCACACCATCGACTATCGAACAGAATTGAGCCATTATTCCCCCGGCCAACAAGTGCCCGGCAGCCATCAACCAGCCGGAGAATGCAGCAAGCAGGAGGTTGAGCAGGGTTACATGATTCGGGCGCACCGGCAACGGGCAGATAAGCCTGGTGATAAAGCTGCTGATCTTTCTATTGAAAAGGCGGCTCACCACACCGTCCCGCGGTTTCGCCGCCAGCTGCCAGACTCTTTTCCTCGCTTCGGCAAGGCTTTCAGGATCATCAACATCCTGCCACATGCAGCCTGTCACATCCCGGTAACTCATTTGGCCGTTTTCACAAAGTACGCGGATTCCGTCCGAAAGGCTTTCCCCGCCATGCTTGATCGCAGTGGATAGTGCATCGAAAAGCGCTGGAGTACAGAAAAAAACTCCCGTGTCCACTGCGTCGAAATCGGTCAAGCCTTTGCCGATCTGTTCGATGCGCCAGTCAGAGGAGAGCTTTACCTTGGTCGCGTCATCGAGGTCAAATACATTCTCAAGATTGCGGTCCACGGCGAGCAAACATTTGCCCGGCAGGGGATGCCCGGCGGCTAATTTCCCCACCAATGCAGGCTCGAACACGTGGTCGCTCATTGTCAAAAGGAATTCCCTTTCACCGCTTAGAGCTTCTTTGGCAGCCAGCACGGAAACGCCGTTTGCCCGTTCCCATTCCGGGTTGTGGATAAACCTCAGGGCGACTTTCCCGCCAAGCAGCTTGCGCACCTGGGCTTCGAGACACTCCGCTTCGTAGCCGGTGACAATTACCAGTTCATCGGCCTGCGGGCAACCGGCAAATATCCTTTCGATAGCTGTCAGCCCACATACCGGGGAAAGGGTCTTGTGGCTTTTTGGCGCCTCTCCGTTGAATCCTGACCCGCGGCCTGCGGCTATAATCAGGACTTTCATGCTCTCACTACCCCTTTCTCAGAGGATATCCTTAAATTTTCCACACTCCGCCAGGCCTCTCCGGCAATCCTGCCCGCCCTTTCGAGAAGATCAGCGGCGCGGGTTGACTGCCTGCCATTTTCCGCAAGGTGATTGGCCAGGACTGAGGCCTTGATAGCGAAAATTTCTTTCTGGCGGTTGACCACCTTGCTGAAATGAGCGCTCAGGTTCGAGGTTTCGGCCACCGTTTTAAGATATGCTTCCATGTTCTCAACCAGCGATCTCAGCTCTTCGAACCGGTTTCGGCCAGATTTTTCGCTTTCCGACTCCGCTATTTTGAAATCGGTCCCACCATGAACAGGGGCTCGTGTCTTAACCGCCTTTTTGTATAGTTCATCCCAGGGAGCTCGTCCTGCGGCTGCATTGCTGCATCTGAAAAGCAGGACAGGAAGTTCTTCAATTGAACAATCAGCATTCTTCTCCAGCCAATGGGAGATTTCCCCGGCTAAGCAGCCGGCAACCTGTTCGACAGCTTTCAGATTCAGAATGCTGCGGTGGAGAATTTTTATCTCATCGCGTATGATCCGCTGGGGTTTCTCTTTGAAAGTCAAATCTCGTCCTAGTTTGTTAAGGATATCACGGCGTTTGGACAGAAGCTTTTCCGCCATCCGGGCAAGCCCGAGCACATTTGCCTCGTTCTCACCGGAAGAGAGCCTGGGCGAGCACAGCCGGTTCAATATCCGGAATTTCCAGGCTGTACGGCGGATATCATCCGGGTAATCCCTGATTCTTTCCAGGATGTTATCAAGGTTGATTTCCTCCCAGCTGTTTTTACCGTTGTTCTGAAACAGCGCCATGTCGAGATCGGTCAGTGCCTCGATCCAGGCGTTTTCTTCTTTCGGGTTCAACTCGGTAAAGCCTGTCAGCTTTTCCAGAGCTTCCCGCGTTAATTCCGTGAGCCTTTGGCCCACGGCTTCGGAAAGCTCCCGGGCCGGTTTGTCTGCTCCTGTGCGAACCAGGTCCTCTACAAGGTAGTCGAGCCGGGAGACAAACCTTTCCAGTCGGCCGGTTAGCGTGTCCTCGACGTTCAACAATTGGTTACGAACCGCGCGGGTGCGATGTTTGCTGAAATATCCTCCCACGTGCGGGGAAGTGCCGGGGACTCATCCCGGCAGCTCACGGTAGTCTCACAGCGGGCAAGGGCCAGGGCGGAGTCATCCGGGTGAAGGGCTGCCAGGCTGTCCAGCAGCTCCCGCGTGTTAAGTAAACCTTTCCCCAGCTCGAAGAGCTTGCCTCCGCTTGTCACCAGATAATCTGACTTACCGCTTTTCACCCTCGAGGCCAGCCTGAGCAGCTCGCATTTTTTGCTCGGGCCGAAAAGAGCCTCTTTCAGTTCGAGATTGAGCAGCAGCTCTCCCTCCGGTCCCCAGACAATCAGTGCTGTGCGGCAGTCATCGATCTCCATGATAACCGGTCCACACGGCCCGGAGAGAACTTTCACCTGGCCGGCGAACCGGCGATTACTGTCTTTTATCCTGTCGAGCAGAACCTGTCTTTTCAGCTTTGATTCTGTGTCGAGGCAGAGAATCCTTCGGTTCCAGGAATCCCAGACAAAAACCGTTGGTTTGCCGTCGATGTCGGTTTCAACGGATAAGGACTGA
>JAUVUV010000221.1 GCA_030604975.1 Candidatus Glassiibacteriota bacterium
AAGATATTGATGGAAGGAATATCTTTATTTTTTTTAGGTGTATGGTTTTTCTCCGCGGCCGCAGGCCGCCTCATCAGGGCCGCATGTTCCAGAGATTCCGAAGGAGGAGCGTGTAAAGGCCAGGTAATTTCCATGGCAGGCAGAGCGGAGGTGAGACAGGTGGGCATGCCATTGATTCGGCTTGCCTAGCTCAAGCCGACTCAGGCGACCTTGGCGAAGCGGTGTAGAAGCTTCCAGGTGCCAGGATTAACTTTTGTTTCTTTTAGTTATAAAAGAAATGGTTTTGCTTCTTTTGCCACCAAAAGAAGTATAAAATAATCTTTTTCTTTCTGCCTGTTAGTTAACCGGACAGTACTGTTCGCAGTTATTTAAGTCGCTAAGTATAAACATTATTTCAACAAATCTTTTCAAGAAGTTTGATACACAACAGGAGAAAGCGCGGCACATGGAAACAGCCTTTGTAGGCGCCACCTTTAAGGGTGTGGGTGGGATTTCCCTCACGGTTCAGGTAGCCGAACCATTCCCCGTGGACGGGATCGCGGAATCTGCTCATTGCGTAGTCGGCTACCTGTTCGAACCAGTCGGCAAATCGCTGGTCACCGGTTTCGTGCCATGCCAGAAGAAGTGCGTAGAGCGCCTCGCAGTGAGGCCACCAGAGTTTCATGAACCATTCGAGTTGGAAAGGCGGAGCGCCCTCTGAATCCATGAAATAAAAAATACCGCCGTGCTCGGGGTCCCATCCCTTTTCGAACGGCCACTCGATTATCGAGATTGCTGCCTCGCCCAACTCGTGGTTACCGGTTTTTCTGGCCCTTTCGAGCAGGAACCAGCCGGCTTCGATTGCATGGCCCGGATTAATCAGCCGGCCCAGGCAGCCTTCCAACAATGAGCCGTCAGGAGCGACATTCTCGAGCACGATTTTTTTATCATGCCGGGCGTGAAGCAGCATTTCTGCAGTTGATTTTTCCATCAACTCTTTGAATGGCGCATCTTTCTCACCTTCGGCAAGCTGGTCCGCCACCCAGAGGATTATCATCGGCACGGCCAGAGAGCTCACCGCAGGCTGGCCGCTGAGTACGGGCCTGCCCAGGGCTGCAGGGTCGTCTTTCCAGGTGAGCACCTTCTCGAACAGGGCGAGCGCTTCTTTTTTGAGCTCAAGATCCCCGACAGCCCGGGAGTATTCATCCAGGGCCATGATATAGAAGCACTCGGCGAATATCTTGCGCTGAATGAAAACAGGCCTGCCCTCCCGGCTCAGGCTGAAATAAACCCGGCCGTTGCTGCCACAGCCGTATTTCCTGATAAAATCCACCCCGCTCCGGGCTGCCTCGAGCCAGCTATTTCTTTTCTCCAGTGCATTGTAGAGCCGAGAAAACATCCAGACCTGGCGGCACTGAAGCCACATGTGCTTGGTGGTGTCGTAAACCCTGCCCTCCCGGTCAAGGCAGTTGAAATAGCCCCCGTACTCGCGGTCAAGCGAATGTTCGAGCCAGAAAGGGAGGACATTCTCGTAGAGTTCGGTGCGGAAAAGCTCGATGTATTTGCCGGTGTCGAGTTTTGACATTTCAATCCCTTTACAGTATAGGGTTTTATCTCTTGACCAGGGAAAGTATCTTTTCGGCGTTTTTATAGTAAATTTTCCCCGGCACACTATCCGGCAGCCCGACCTCTTCCGGAAAGTAAAGCAGCCTGGATGGAATTATAAAATCTGAAGCAAATCTTAAAATAAGAAAGGCAAACGTTGCAGCCAACAATTTTTCACCGGGGGAGGGGGGGGGCGGTGAAGTGCTTGCACCGGGTTTGACAGAGCTAACTTTACAATAGGAGCCCCTTTCTGTTATTTTAATGATAATTGCAGGTTAATTATCAAAATCGTCTCCAGAACATTTAAACAGTTCTAATCCCGCAGCAGGGGGCTGAATGAAATGATCAACATAGCAATTATCTATCACAGTGAGACAGGCAATACCGAAAGGATGGCTCAAATGGTCGCCGAGGGCTGCCGGAGCGTGGAGGGCACGGAGGTTAAGTTGATGTCACTGGATGAGGTGGACAGTGAATACCTCGCCAAGTGCTACGCGGTGATTCTCGGCTGCCCGAACTACGAGGGTTCCTGCTCCTGGCAGATGAAAAAGTTCCTCGACGGCCCGGAAGCCAAACTTGCAGGGAAGCTCGGGGGAGTTTTTGTCACCCAGAACTGGCCCGGCGGAGGCGGGGGTTCCTTTGCAGAAATGACAATGATTGCCGGGATGCTCGTGCGGGGGATGCTAATATATTCCGGTGGCATTACAGTGGGCTACCCGCCGGTGCATTTCGGGGCGGTAGCCTGCAAGACACCGCAGGGAATAGACCAGGAGAGAGCGGTAAAGCTGGGGCAGAATATCGCCACCAAGGCAATAGAACTGTGTGGAAACGAATGAGAGAAGAAGAAAAGGTAAACAAGCCGCTTTTTACGTTTGAATTTTTCAGGGTAATGCTGCTGCATTTCTTTGCAATGGCCTCCTACGGGATCTACTTTTTCCTGCCCCGCTTTATCCGGCTCACCGGCGGCGAGGAATTCCTGATCGGCCTGATCATGGGTGCTCCCGCGGCTGCCGCGATTGTATTTCGCCTGCCCACCGGCTCCTTGGTCGACCGCCTCGGCCGCAGGCGCATGGTGGTTACCGGGCTGATTTTTTTCGCCGTCACCTCCGCCCTGCCGATTTTCGCCTCCGGCGCCGGATTGTATCTTGTCCTGATGCGGGCCGCCGCAGGCGCAGCAATGGTCATGTATTTCACCGCCATTGTCACCTACGTGGCCGAAAAGGCGCCCGCCGGACGGCGGGCCGAGGCAATCGCTCTCTATGGCGCAGGTGGCTTTATCGCCCAGGCGATCCGTCCCTATCTCTGCGAGTGGCTGCTCGAAGCCCTTCCGCTGGAACCGATTAACCGCTTTCGGTTTCTCTTTGCACTGGCCGCTCTCTTTGCCTTTTTCGCCTCGCTTTTCAGCCTCACCATGAGCGAGGACGAACACCACCCGGAAAAACATCTCGACCCGGATCCTTGGTATCGGGTACTCCGCTCTCCGACCATGATTTACCTGTTGCTGCCCTCGATCGTTTTCGGCACGGCATTCTCCTCGATGTTCTCCTTTATCACCGATTTCACCGAGGTGCACGACCTAGGAGCGCCCAGCAGCTTTTTCGTCTCCTATTCCCTGACAGTGATCATCCTGCGCCTGACCACCGGCAGGCTGCTCGACCGCATCGACCGACGCCTGGTGGTAGTGGCCTCTCTGGCTGTCATTTCCCTGGGACTTTATTACGCCTCGATCAGCGTGGGCCGCGCTGATCTGATCCTGGTCGGGATATTGACAGGTACCGGGCACGGCTATATCTTTCCCTCTTTAAGTACGTTGGCTTACGACAGTTCGCAGGCCCGCAACCGCGGCACCTCGATGGCGCTTTACATGCTAGGTTTCGACCTGAGCACCATGGGGATGAGCCCGGTTCTCGGGCGAATCGCCCAGAACTGGGACTACATGGCCATGTATCGGGTGGCCAGTGTTTTTCTGCTGCTCGGAATGCTGGTCTATATTTCAGGCTGGCGCTATCATGCGCCCCACGCAATTCGACGCTCTGCCGGGAGAGCTCATCCTGAAGACGAGTTTGCAAAAAACACCGGCGTGCTGCGCTGAATTATCGACCCTCCTGTTAGCCTGTATTCTGGATTTGACAAGCACTCTGTCGCGCTTTTTTAGGATGATCGAAACAGAAATATCAAGGGAGATGTGAGAATTGAGAGTTAAAATCGATATGGAAGAGATATCGTCCTCTCTCCCGCTCGTGGAGGGTGCCGGGGAGCTTGTGCAGAAAGCGCTCGAAAACGGCCAGGAGCACCTGTTCAAAGACTGGACTTCCAAAAACGCCCAGTTCCGCAGAACCCTCATCAATGAGCTATCTCGGATCGACTGGGAAATCCTGGCCGAGGCGATAAGTATGCTGAAAAATGTTAGCGGCCCGGAAAATATGGGCGAATCGCAGATCCTCCCTGTACCAATGCGCACCATCCAGGAGCAGGAACCCTACCGTAGCGAGGAATGGGAAATCGGCAGGCAGGCCCTGATTGACGGCAAGGTGGCCTGGCTTATCCCGGCGGGCGGATCGGGTTCGCGGCTGGTCAAGGTGCTCGAGGAGATTTACGCCTCGCTCCCCTTTCAGCGGTGTTACAAGGTTGCAGACGAACAGATGCGCACCTTCGATGAGGACTGCGCCAAGGGGCAGCTGCCGATCACTCCTGTGCTGGGCAAGACTTTCTACGGCCTTTTCATGGAGCAGGCCCTGGCAATCGGGGCAAGGGTCAACCGGATGCCGGTGCTGATTTTCATGCTGAGCGATGAAACCCGCGAAGCCTCCATTTGTACGATCACCAACCATCCGCTCTACAAAGCGCTCGAATCTGCAATCGTGCTTTTTGATCACGGAATGAACCCTGTGCTCGATAAAAACGCTCGTATTATCCCCATGGATAAGCAGGGCCATCTGTTATTCTCCGGAAACGGTAACGGCGGGATGTTCAAGGCCATGTGGCAAACCCGGTTTCGCGACAAAGACAATATTTTCGACTGGCTCGAAGATAAGCGAGTCCAGATCGTAGGATTCGCCAATGTAGACAACCCGGTGCCTGATATCATCCTTCCGCATATGGTGGGCAGCCACCTCCGGCTGGGGGTGAGCCTATCTTTCGGTGTGGTTAAGAAAGTGGACGCCCTGGAGCGGGTGGGAACGATAGTTAGAATCGCCGGGCAGAGAAACCTGGATA
>JAUVUV010000044.1 GCA_030604975.1 Candidatus Glassiibacteriota bacterium
GCTGATCAGGATCCAGCCCCTGGTCAGGTCTCCATCGATTTCATAGCCCTGAAGCCTGAGGATATCGATCGTCTGTTCCAAGCCCTGATCATTTTCAATGTCAACGTTCAGCTCCTCGGCCAGGCAGAACTCTTTCAACAGGGTCTTTTCATCCAGGTATCGGTGCCTGTTATTTTTAAAAATTTCGATAAGTTTTTTTTCAAGGCAGTATGCAAACATTGCATGCAAACCTTTTCCTGCCTGTAGATTACAGGTCGGACTCAAATATCATGGTTAAGTTCAGGACAGGCGCGGAGTGGGTCAATGCACCTACTGAAATAAAATCCACCCCGGTTGCAGCCACCTCCCTGAGGGTTCTTAAATTAATGTCGCCGCTGGCCTCTATCTCTGGGACAGGGCAGGCATCGCTGGTGCGGATAAGCTCCACCGCAGCTTTCATCTGCTCCACTGTCATGTTATCAAGCATGATCCGCGAAACTCCTGCTTTCAACGCTTCGCGCACTTCATCCAGGGTGCGGGTCTCGACCTCGACCGGCAGGTTCTGTTGGTTCGCCTTTTTCACCGCCTTGACAGCCTTAGTAATCCCCCCTGCGGCGGAGATATGGTTTTCCTTGATCAACACGTAGTCATAGAGTCCGAGCCGGTGGTTGAAACCGCCACCAACTCTCACAGCATACTTTTCGAGTTCTCTCAAACCGGGAGTAGTTTTGCGTGTATCGAGGATTTTCACCCCTGTGCCTTCGACCCTGTCGACAAACCTGCGGGTCACGGTGGCAATGCCGGAGAGTCGCTGAAGAAAATTGAGCAGGGTACGCTCAAGGCTCAGAAGATGTCTGGTCAAACCTGTCAGCTCTGCCACCACCTGCCCGGCAGTTGTCATCTGGCCGTCCAGAGTCGCCGATTCCAGGACCGGTCCCGGGGCGAACTGCGTGACAAGATACTTGGCCACCGGCATGCCGGCAACAATTCCACTGCCCCGAGCAATAATCCTGGCCGTACTTCTGTGATCACCAGGCACGGACCACAGCGTGGTGTAGTCGCCGCTACCGATATCTTCAGCCAGCGCTTTGCTGATTAGTTCCCTGGTTGGCTCGCTTAATTCCAAAAAGTTCTCCAAAAGTTAAATTCGTTCCGGGCAAGCTGAGAGAGATTCAGCAGCCAAGCACGTTACGATAAAAATCTTCGTAGCGCCGGGTTATTTTCTGGATCCCGTAATTTTCCACCGCGCGCTGCCTTGCCTTTTTGCTGAACTCGTTATACAGTTTCTGGTCTTTAAGCAGGCGAAGACAGTTTCTGCTCATATCCTCCACATCCCCGATTTTTGAAAGATAACCGCATTCGCCGTGGATGACCACCTCTTCAGGTCCACCGCAGCGAGTAGCGATAACCGGCGCACCAACAGAAAGAGCCTCCAGGATTGACAGTCCGAAACTTTCCGAGGCACTTGGCTGCAAAGCGATATCTGCGCAATTAAGCAGGCTGGCAATCGATTCCTGAGCGCCGAGAAACACCACCCGGTCACTTACTCCCAGTTCCTCGGCCAGCCTGTGTGCTCCTGGCCTGTCAGGGCCGTCACCAATCAATACCAGCCGCACTTTCGCTTCTTTTGTGACATCGGCAAAAACCCGGATAACATCCAGCAGCCTTTTCACCGGCCTCATGTTCGAAATATGCATGATTATCCTTTCGTCCGGCTGGGCGATCATGGAGCGGGTGCAGTCGCGTTCATCCGTGCGCTTGAAAAGTTCCGTATCCACGAAATTTGGAATGATCTCGATCTCCTTGTTTACTTTAAGCTCCTCAACTGTTTGCCTGTAAAGATAGCGGCTTACCGCGGTCACCCCGTCCGATTTTTCTATACTGAACCGGGTAATCGACCTGAAACTCTCTTCCTGGCCGACAAGGGTGATGTCAGTACCGTGGAGAGTGGTAATCACCTTTATCGGGTTGTCCCTGCCCAGCATCTCTTTGACAATCCAGGCGCTTGTGGCATGGGGGATCGCATACTGTACGTGAAGAAGGTCAAGGTCGTATTCCAGCGCGACATCGTGCATTTTCACTGCCAGGGACAAGGTATAAGGCTGGTATTTGAACAGCGTGTAAGTGGAAACCTGCACCTCGTGAAAAAAGACGTTGCTGTAAAAGCCTTTCAGCCTGTACGGCAGGGCGTACGAAATAATGTGGACTTCATGACCGTGCTGGGCCAGCTGTTTCCCGAGTTCGGTGGCCAGAACTCCGCTGCCCCCGAATGTCGGGTAGCAGGTGATTCCTATTTTCAGATTCTTTTTCGCAGAAGGCATAACTTGTTGTAGTTTTATTTATCGTGAACAATGAGTGCTCCAGAGAGAGATTATTCCCTCGGGAGCGACATTTTTCGGATCAACATTCATTTCAGCACGCCGGGCCTTGAACCAGGTGCGCTGGCGGCGGGCGTACTGCCAGGTTTTTCTGATGATTCTCTCCAGGGTCTCTTTCCGGCTTATTTTACCCTTTACCAGGTCTATAACTTCCTTGTAGCCAAGGCTTTGCAGTCCAGGAGCGTCGGGGCTGACTCCAGAGGCTAACAAAGCTCTTACTTCCTCCGGCCAGCCGGAGTTGAGCATTTTTTTACTTCTGAAGCTGATAGCTTCTTTCAACTGTTCCGCCTGCGGATCGAGAAGGATCGTTAACGGCGCGTAAGGACTTTCCCTCTGGGGCTCGGATAGAAGCTGGGTCATTGTCCGGTCCGAAAGGTAATAGAGTTCCAGGGCTCGGCTTACACGCTGGAAATCGTTGGGGTGAAGCCTTGCTGCGCTCTCCGGGTCCAGTCCGGCCAGTTCTTCATGAAGGGTTTCCGCTCCTTTTTTTTCATACATTTCTTTCAGCCTGAGACGTACCTCCTCCTTTCTCCGATCCGAGGATTCAGGTTCAGAGAAAAACGGTCGAACCAGCGCCTGGATGTAGAATCCCGTTCCACCGCATACTATCGGTGTCTTTCTTTCGTTAACCAGCTTTTCGATTACCGAGGCGGCATCGCGAGCGAATCTTCCGGCATTGTATTTCTCCACTGGATCGATAATATCGATCAGGTGGTGTCTCACCCGGGCGCGCTCTTCTTTTGACGGTTTGGCCGTTCCCGCATCAAGAGCTCTGTAGATCTGGCGCGAATCGGCCGAGATTATTTCGCCGTCCAACTTCCGGGCAAGCTCCACTGCAAGCTTTGATTTCCCGGAGGCGGTCGGACCGGCTATTATCAGGATCGGGATCAACTTCTGCCAAACCTCTTGTCGAGTTCCTCCAGATTGAGCCCGACTATCGTGTTACGGCCGTGAACATCAGCGTATGGCAGTTCCGTGGCAAAAAGCTGGTCGATAAGCTCGTTCATTTCGCGCACGGAAAGCTCCTTGCCGGCTTTAATCGCTGCTCGGCAAGCCAGAGAACGGACCAAGGCCTGATGGCGAGTGCCGGTGGAGCCCTGGCCCTCCCTGACCAGGTCCTGTAAAAGCTCACGGAAGAAATCCTCCACGCTGCCCAGGTTTTCCAAAGCTGGCACTGAGCGCACGACAATCGTACGTCCGCTGAACTGCTCGATTTCAAATCCGGCCAGCTCCAGAATCGCCCTGAACTCCTCTACCGCCACGTGCTCTTCCGGTGCTAACTGGAAGGTGGCAGGAAAAAGAAGCCGCTGCCTGTTGATCCGCTTGTTTTTGAGGGCGTCCATTATTTTTTCGAAGAGAATTCTTTCGTGTGCCGCATGCTGGTCGATAACCAGACAGCCCGTCTTGGTCTCGACAAAAATATAACGGTTGTGAAGCTGCCAGATCGAGGGCAGCACAGCATCAACGGGACTTGATTCCGCAGCTTTTTCAACTTGATCGGCACCCTTTTTTGTTTCCTCTTCAGCGATGCTTTCGGGGAAAATGCCTTTTTCTTGATCCGTGGTTGGGCCACGAGCTGAGGAGGGGCGAGACAGCGGCATCAGAAAGGAGGTCTGGTAAGCGCCGGCCTTTCTTGTGGCAGCGAGCCCGCTATCATTGATCTTGCCCCGGAGTTTTGTGCCGCCTGGCCACGAAGAGACTAAAGGGCTCAGGGAGATCAGTTTACCTCCAACGCTTGACTTGAGTTCAGGTATGGCTCCCTCCCGGCGCAACCCCTCCTGGACTGCCTTGTGTACCATGGAATAGACCAGTCCCTCGTCGCGGAAACGCACCTCAAGCTTTGCTGGATGCACGTTTACGTCGATATCTCCAGGGTCCAAGGTAAGAAAGAGGAAAAAAGAAGGTTGTGCCGAATCCGGGATCGTGCTCTGGTATCCCTGGCGGACCGCATGGGCCACCGCACGGCTGTGAAAGGGGCGCCTGTTGATAAACATGTACTGTTCGGGCCGGGTACCAGAAACCGAGTCCGGGGGGGCTATCAGCCCGCCAACCACGGAATCTCCGCGCTCGAAAATTACCGGCAGGTACTTGCCCCGGCTCCTTTTGCCGTAAATTTCCTCCACGCGATCGGCTACAGAATCGCAGGCAGGTACAGAAAGGATTTCCCTGCCCTCGTGAGTCAGCTTGAATGCAGTCTCGATCTGGGCGATTGCGATACGTGTAACCACCCGGACGATATGGCGCAGTTCTGTCTGATCGCTTTTAAGAAACTTGCGCCTGGCCGGCACATTGAAAAAAAGATTGCGCACTGTAGCCATGGTTCCGGGAGCGCGAGAGGCAGCGGAGATCTCAACAGTCTTACCACCCTCGGCAATCAGTAAAGTGCCGCAGGGATTATCCCGGCTGCAGGTTTCCAGTTCAAACCTGCTCACCGAGGAGATACTAGGCAGTGCCTCACCACGGAAGCCCATGGTTGCGATATTTTTCAGATCGTCCGCGGAGGCGATCTTGTTTGTCGCATGGCGGCATAACGCCAGTTCTGCATCCTCAGGTCCCATCCCGCAGCCGTCGTCGATAACCCTTATCAAGCGGTTGCCCGCCCCCTCGCATTCGATCGTGATCCTGCGTGCACCTGCGTCGAGGGAGTTTTCAATCAGTTCCTTTACCACCGAGGCAGGGCGCTCGACAACCTCCCCGGCGGCGATCAGGTTCTTGGTATTTTCATCTAGCAGACGGATAGAAGCGGGCATGGGCTTTCTCCCCGTTGAAATCGAATATTCATAAAGTAGTAAAATATAAATATTGAGTGATCGTAGAACAAATAAAAATAGGAAATCGAGAAAAGGTTTACCAAAATGGCCAAAAACTAAGGATTATCAAAGATTATAAGCTTTTGGTGCTTGACAAAGTGCGGGAAAAAAAATAGAATTTAATAATTCTTCTCCAAAAGGCGGCTTGATGAAACTGATAACTCTCAATGCTCTAGAACCAGGGAAAAAGTTGGGAAGGCCCATCTATAACGAGAAAGGAACACTTTTACTCGGGGCCGGAGTAGCCGTATCAGCCCGTTATATCAGGCGTCTGAAAGAAATGGGCTATTCCTCGGTCTACGTCCACGAGAAGGGATACGAGGATATCGAGGTAAATGACGTCATTTCCGACAAGACACGAATGGAGGCCGTACTTACGATCTCAGAAACTTTCGATTCGGTTCGCGAAAGCGGTACCAAGTCGGAGAAGGTTGCACTCGACCGGAAAATGGTCTCCAGCGTGGCAGACAAGATCGTTGATGACCTGATCAGCGCCGGTGACCAGATTATGGATCTGATCGATCTGAAAAGTTTCGACAACTATACTTTCATGCACTGTGTTAATGTCTCTGTGCTCACTGTGATGACAGCGGTGAATGTCGGCAAATTCACAACGCTGGAACTGCGCGATATTGCCATAGCAGCCCTGCTTTTGGATATCGGCAAGGCGCACATTCCGATAGAAATAGTCCAGAAAAAAGGCAGGCTTAGCCCGGATGAATTTGCACGGATGAAGAAACACACCTCGATCGGCTACGAAATCCTCCTCCATAAATCCGGTATGAAACCGCTCATCGCCAGTGTGGCCCTTCAGCACCATGAGTATTACGATGGCAGCGGTTATCTCAACGCCCTGGCCGGAGAAAAAATACATATCTGGAGCCGATATATTGCCCTGGCCGATGTCTACGACTCGCTCACCTCTGACCGCAGTTATAAAAGAAGGCTGCCTCCGCTGGTGGGTCTGGAATATCTAAAATTAGGCCGGGGTACTCATTTCGACCCGAAGTGCCTGGATTACTTTATCAATAACATTGCCCCTTACCCTGCAGCAAGTACAGTCCTTTTAAATACCGGGGAAACCGCTGTTGTAGTGGCCAATGATACCCAGAAAATAGACCGCCCGCTGGTCAGGATTCTTACCACGCCCGACGGCAAGGAAATCAAAAAGCCTTACGAGATAGACCTGGCAAAAGAGACCGAAATCACGATCCAGAGTGTCCAGGTCTGAGTTCCGAACCTGATCAGCTTCTTTTCCTTACCAAGAAAACCTAAACGTTCTCAGCATTCCCATCTAAAATCCCGCTCTCTCAGTACTCAGCCACAGAAGCCCTTCCCTTGATCTGATGCTCACCGCGCCGTAGTGGGAAGTAACCAGACGGCGGAACTTTTCACTCACGCCTGATAAATCCGAACTGTAATAATCCAATTCCTCGTAAGCGTTTTTCACAGGCTGGATTACATATTCTGATCGGACGATTTCTTTGAATCTGCTGGCGATATCTACACTTCCCCTGGCGACGAGCGAGACAGGCCACTCCAGCACATCCGCTCTGATCTCGTTACTCCCGGCATTAATTTCACTCACCTCGCCTCTTGACAGAACACCGGCAAGAAAGAACCTTCGTCCATTGTGCTCGACAACCGGTATCAAGCCAAGATCTGTTTTCCGCGTGGTTTCAGCCTCATCAACAGCTGCCCTGGATACACTGATGAAAAACAACTCTGCTGTTCCCTGGCGAAGTGTGTCAGATATCGTAGCCAGGCGAACAGGAACCCCTCTTGATGAGCAGACGCTCAGAAACCGTCCGAAAAATCGGGTGGGATTCTCAGGCTCAGTCATGATTATACCGTTCACTTCGAAACGGTTCAATATATTCCAGGCCCAGTTGTAACGGGCATCACTCTTCCCTCGCAGAAGCAACCAGTCTATTTTCCTCCCGCTGTGCCTGAGAAGGTATGGGGTGATAACATCGCGGGTGGCCCTGGAACGGTAACCCGTCCTGCCTGCCGGATCGGCCAATATCGTAACTCCTCCGGGAAAGTGAAGTACAGGTGTCTGAGCCCGGCCTAGATCGAGAAACCTTACCAGAATTTCATCTGCCCTGCCTTCGAAAAACGGTGCCCAGAGATGGAAGTTCGCCCAGAGCAGGCAAACCAGCACCAGCCGACCGGCCCTCCTCCGCGTGGTTAGTATCAGCGAGCCCAGGTAGAGCACGAGCCAGAAAAAGAAAATATCCATAACTCGGGGTGATGCAATATCAAAATAAGCTGCCGGAAGATCGGCGAAGAAACGCGCCAGATAGATCATCGCTTTCAGAATCAGTGCAGCCGGCCAGGCAGCGATTTTTGCCAGAGGCAGCCAGACAAATCCAGCAAGGTCGGCAATAAAGCCCGTAACAACAGCCATACCTGCGAGAGGAACCATGAAAAGGTTGGCGATAAAGGCGACTGGCGTGAGACGGAAAAAGTAATAGGCGAGCAGCGGTGTTATCGCAAGCTGGGCTACGATACTGGCCAGCACGAGCCGAGCAAACCAGCGCTTTACCGGGTTCTGCCACCAGATTCTCGCATGAAACCTCTCTTCCAGACCAGGCACGAGCAGCCCGATCCCGGCTACTGCGGCAAAGGAAAGCTGAAAGCCGATATCGAAAAGCCAGTCCGGCCGAAAGAGCAAAAGAATAGCGAATGCGGCTGCCAGGCTGTTCAGCACCACTCTCCTACGCTGAATGGGCAGTGCCAGCAGCACGAATGCGCACATGATTGAGGCCCGCAGCACAGAGGGGCGGGCTCCGCTGGTCAGGGCGAAAAGGAACACCGCCCCAGCCGAGAGCAAGGATGTAGTCCAGCCCCGACCTAAGATAAGCGAGAATAAAAGGTAAACCACCATTGCGATAAAACCGACATGAAGTCCGGATACAACCAGCACGTGGATCGTGCCGCTGGAGACAAAATCATCCCGGAGGATGCGGGGTACCTGCTGCCTGGCCCCGATCAGCATCGCCGAGGCCACCTCGCGTACGCCTCCCGGGGGGTAAAGTTTTTCGTGGAAATCGTAAAGGCGGGATCGAAGGTCAAGCGCAAGCCGGCGGGGACTGAAAAGCCCTGACAGCATTGATCTTGCGTTCACGAGACGGTCAATCTCCCCTGGAGCCTCGATAACAGCTTCGGCTACGATCGAGTTTGCCGCGAGATACTTTCTCCAGTCAAATCCACCGGGGTTTGCGTACCCGCTCACCTGTTGCAGAAACCCTGGAAAGGCAAGACTTTCATTTCCGGAAAGTTTCAGGCCCTGGCTGTCAGCAACGGTGACAATAATGCGGTAGTCCGCCTGCTCCCATCCGCTGCTGCCGATTTCTCTCTGCGCCTCGACCTGGAACTGGAAATGCAGCCTGTCTCCCAGGCCGTAAGCCCTTGTCTTCCAGGGCGGCCCGAGAAGGTGCCCGGCCAGGCCGACATGCCGCTCCACCGAAGGCTGCCTGGAAAGGATGTGCTGCCGTTCTTGTTTATGGAGGTAAAAAAGAAAGAATCCACAGAGAGCCACGAGCGAAAAAACGGACAGTTGAGTCAGGAACTTTCTTAATCTGGAGGATTGCAAAAACAGGCGAAAAATGACAGAGGCTGCGAGAAGGATAGACGGGACAAGCCAGAGATATCCGGAAAGATGGGCCGAATAAATGCCCAGCGCCAGAAGAGCTGCCAGGGTCAGGGCGGGAAGCCGGTTTCTGCCGGGTGAGGGCCTATCCACAGCCTCGTCAGGATTCAATCCGCCCTCCTTTTTACAGTGGATATACTGAGGCTATGAGAAAATTTCGGGTACGCAAGGAATATATCCAGTATCCGGGATTTTGTGAATGGATATCAAGTGTGTCGCTGCGCCTGCGATTCTATCAATGATCAGGTTTCCTGAAGCTCGCCCAGGAGGTTCATCCCGGTGTTGCCGGTGACCCTGGCAGGCACGATTTTCCCCAGATAAGATTCATCCGCAGGCAGGAAAATGTTGAAATGGCTCCGGGTCTTGCCCTGAAGTTTCCCGTCCCCGCTTTTCGCACGCGCAACAAGGAGAACCTCCAGACTCTGTCCGCTCATCTTTTGAAGCGCCTGCCTGGTGTGCGTCCGCTGAAGTTCGATCACCTCCTGAAGGCGGCGCGTTTTTTCTGCTTCCGGCACCGAGTCGGCCAGGCGGGCTGCTGCTGTCCCCGGCCTGGGAGAATACTTGAAAGTATAGGCGTAATCGAAACGGACTTCTTTCATCAGACTCACCGTATCCTGAAAATCGCGCTCGGTTTCGCCGGGAAAGCCAACCAGGATATCCGCTGTCAGGGCGATTCCCGGTATCTTTTGACGCAGGTAAGCCGCCCGTTCGAGATAATAAGCTCTGGTGTAACCCCGGTTCATCAGTTTAAGCACGTGATCAGAGCCCGACTGGACCGGAAGGTGAAGGTGCTCGCAGACCTTGCTGCATTCGGCCATTGCTGCGATAATCCTGTCGCTCAGGTCCCTGGGATGGCTTGTCAGAAAACGGATCCAGCGCAGGCCCTCTACCCTGTCCAGGCGCCGAAGAAGCCCGGCAAAATCAGTGTCACCGTATTTGTAGGAGTTGACATTCTGGCCCAGAAGAACTATCTCAACCGCACCTTCCCCGACAAACTGCCTGACCTGTTGCTCGACAGTTGCAGGGTCCAGGGAGCGCTCCCTGCCCCGCACATAAGGCACGATACAGTAGCTGCAGAAATTGTCGCAGCCGCGGGTGATCGGCACCCAGGCGCTCCAGGGGACCCTGCGCCTGGGGATGAGATCATCGTAAGTTTCGCTTGTAACAAAGTCGAGAAAAGATAACTGAAGATGATCATTGCGGGCCAGTTCATTGATCAGCTCCGGGATTTTCCTGTACCCGTCCGGGCCGACCACCAGGTCCACCCAGGGCGCTTTCGCCAGGATGTCCTTCCCGATCCGCTGTGCCATGCAGCCGATCACGGCCAGCAGCTTGTGCGGAGACTTTTCTTTCTGGGCCCTGAGCTGGTTAATCCTGTTCAAAACTCTCTGTTCAGCGTGTTCCCGCACCCCGCAGGTATTGACAAGTATCAGATCGGCCTCC
>JAUVUV010000355.1 GCA_030604975.1 Candidatus Glassiibacteriota bacterium
CTCGGCGGAGCGGAGTAAAAGCTCCCGGGTGCCATGATTAACTTTTGTTTCTTTTAGTTATAAAAGAAATGGTTTTGCTTCTTTTGCCACCAAAAGAAGTGTAAAATAATCTTTAAAAAAATACAGCTAACTATCCTTCTTGCAACAGGTTGAAGTGTGTATTTTCATATAAAAGTAACATGAAAAAATAATCTTTTTCTTTCTGCCTGTTAGTTAACCGAACAGTACTGAATAAATTTGAATTAAAAAAAAGGACGCGGGGGTACTCTCCGCATGAACAGGAGAAATCATGGCAAAGGACTATGTTGCACAGATGTTCGATGTTTCAGGCAAGGTTGTCGCTATCACCGGCGGAGGAGGGATTCTCTGCAGCGTGATGGCTGAGGCTCTGGCAAAGGCCGGAGCCGCTGTGGCCGTACTCGACCTTCGCCAAGAGGCTGCCGCCGAGGTGGCGAAAAAGATAGCCTCCCAGGGCGGCAGGGCCGTGGCAGTGTGCGTGGACG
This sequence comes from Candidatus Glassiibacteriota bacterium, assembly GCA_030604975.1. Taxonomy (GTDB): domain Bacteria; phylum Gemmatimonadota; class Glassbacteria; order GWA2-58-10; family GWA2-58-10; genus JAUVUV01. The sequence continues at coordinate 504 of JAUVUV010000355.1, forward strand.
TGCTCGACCGGCAAAGCATTGAGGATGCCTGCAAGCAGGTGGTCGACGCCCTGGGGCCGGTTGACGTTCTGGTCAATGGCGCGGGAGGCAATAAAAAAGAGGCAACTACAAGCCCTGAACTTTCATTCTTCGATCTCCCGGAATCAGCTATTCGCTGGGTTTTCGACCTCAACTGCCTGGGAACGATCATGCCGAGCCAGATTTTCTGCAGGGCAATGGCTGAGCGCGGAGCAGGCAATGTGGTCAATATCAGCTCAATGAGCGCTTTCCACCCGTTGACCAAGGTGCTTGGCTACTCCGGCGCCAAGGCTGCGGTCAGCAGTTTCACCGAGTGGCTCGCTGTGCACATGGCTCAGGAATATTCGCCGAAAATCCGGGTCAACGCCGTCGCTCCCGGATTTTTCCTCACTGAGCAGAACCGTTTCCTTCTGGTCGACGAGAAGACCGGTCAGCCCACAGCGCGTGGTAAGTCGATCATTGATAGCACCCCGATGGCACGCTACGGCGAGCCTGCAGAACTTCTGGGCGCACTCCTCTGGCTGATCAGCGACGCCTCGAGTTTTGTCACCGGAACCGTGTTAGCAGTGGATGGCGGGTTTAACGCTTTCAGTGGAGTTTAAATCAACAGCGGATATAATAATTCAAGGATAAGCTGTAATCGGAATCTTTTTACAAAAGGGGAGTTCATGTCGAGCCAAGACGCATTGAAAAACATGCAGCCTGAGAGAGAATTCTTTGTCGGGATCGATTCGGACGGGTGCGCTTTTCCCACCATGGAACTCAAGCACAAGGAATGTTTCATCCCGAACAGTGTAAAATATTTCAGCCTTCAGTCGATCAGCAAGTACGCGCGCGAGGCGGCCGAGTTCGTCAATCTCTACTCTAAGTGGCGCGGGATCAACCGTTTCCCCGCGCTGTTGATGGTCATGGAGCTGCTTGCCGAGCGCTCCGAATTGCAGCGCTCAGGGGTGCAGTTGCCCAACTTGAGCGACCTGCAGAAATGGGTCGACACCGGAGTAGCGCTTGGTAATCCTACTCTGAGAGAGGAAGTTAATAAAAGCGGAAACCCCACTCTGGAAAAAGTCCTTGCCTGGAGCGAGGCGGTCAACGAGAGCGTGGACTGGATGGTCGAGGGCTGCAAGCCGTTCGCTTTCGTGCGCGAAAGCCTGGAAAGAATGGCGCCGAAAGCGGATATGGTGGTTGTCTCGGCAACACCGGGGGCCGCGCTCGAAAAAGAATGGAAAGAGCACGATATCGCCCGTTACGCGCGGGCAATCGCCGGACAGGAGCTGGGCAGCAAGAAAGAGCATCTCGCCCTGGCCGCAAGCGGAAAATATCAGCTTGAGAAAATCCTGATGATCGGCGATGCTCCCGGGGACATGAAAGCAGCCAGAGGTAATAACGCACTCTTTTTCCCGGTCAATCCAGGCCAGGAGGAAAAAAGCTGGGAGCTGCTTTACAAGGAGGCTTTCGACCGTTTCGTTCAAGGAAGCTACGAAGGAGCCTACGAGGCTGAGCTGATCAATAAATTCGAAGCTCTGCTCCCTGACATACCACCCTGGAAAAAGTAAAAGACAGCAAAATCCTGTAGGGCACGGCGTGCCGTGCCCAATAATGACAGATCATTTTGAATAAAAGACCGTTCAATGGAAAAAAATAACCAGATTATCGGCAAAGGATACGACGATGGACGAAGCTTGAGCGAGGAGGAGGTCAGAGACCTCTGCGCAAAAGGATTCGACAGGCTCGATCCGAATGGAAAACGCCTGCTGGTGATCATCCCGGACAGCACACGCACCGCGCCGCTTGACATGATGTTCCGGATATTCTACGAGCTGCTCAACGGCAAAGTGGCCACGCTGCACTACCTGATCGCTCTGGGAACTCACCAGCCCATGCCGCCGGATAAGATCGCTGAGCGGGTGGGCTTGACTCCGGAGAGCCTGGCGCGCGACTACCCGGAGGTGCGTATTTTCAACCACCGCTGGGACCTGCCGGAAACTTTCCGCGTGATCGGGGAAATCGCCGCCGAAGAGATAGAGCGAATCAGCGGCGGGCTTTTCCGCGAAGGGCTGACTGTGACTGTCAACAAGATGATTTTCGACTACGACCACCTGGTCATTCTCGGGCCCACATTTCCCCATGAAGTGGTCGGTTTCTCGGGTGGCAACAAGTATTTCTTCCCGGGCATTTCCGGCAACGAACTGCTTCACTTCTTCCACTGGCTGGGCGCGGTGATCACCAACCCGCTGGTCAACGGCAACAAGTGGACCCCGCCGAGAAAAGTGGTTGAAAAGGCGGCATCATTTATCCCGCTGCCGGTGACCAATTTTGACATGGTTGAAAAAAGGGGCGAACTGGCCGGCTTGTTTATCGGGCCGACACGCGAGGCGTGGAGCGAGGCAGCGGACCTTTCGGCGCAGATCCATATCCGCTATGTGAACCGCAAGTACGACTCGATCCTCGGGGTCGCCCCGCCTATGTACGATGACATCTGGGTTGCAGGCAAGGTGATGTACAAGCTCGAGCCGGTGGTTGCAGACAGCGGCGAGCTGATCATCTACGCCCCCCATATCACCGAGGTGAGCTATACCCACGGCAAAATCCTCGACCGAATCGGCTACCACACGCGGGATTATTTCCTGGCGCAGATGGAGCGTTTCAAGAGTGTGCCGCGGGGTATCCTGGCTCACAGCACACATGTCAAAGGCGGGGGAACCTACGAAAACGGCGTGGAAACTCCCCGGGTCAACGTGGTGCTTGCAACCGGAATCCCCGAGGAGCGCTGCAGGAGAATCAACCTGGGCTACCGCGATCCGTCAACCATAAATCTCGATCTATGGAAGAACCGCGAGCACGAGGGCCGCCTTTTTGTGCCCAGGGCAGGGGAGACTCTCTACCGCGTGAAAGGCGAAAGCTACGAAACCTGAATAGAGGACTCGAACTTTATGTAATATCCCTGGACCCGGAACTGGCCTGAAACCGGCTCTTTTTCTTTCAACTTTTAAGGAGTTATAACC
>JAUVUV010000206.1 GCA_030604975.1 Candidatus Glassiibacteriota bacterium
GCTGAGGCTGACTCCAGGAGCGGTTGCCAATAAAGCTCACGGGAGTTATATTTGACAAAACTTTTAGGGAGAATATGGGTAATAATTTAGTAGAGCAAAACTATTTAAGCTTATTAACCCGTGTATCTGAATATGAGAGAGATAACTAATAAGACAATACTTGCACTCGTTGCTTCACTTTTGTTTTTCGGTAGGGCTGGCCTGAGAGCCGATGACGAGTTTGCCGATACTCTTTCGAGTGAAGTCCTATACCGGTTTGCCGTTGAGGCTGTCGAGAACAAGGGCTGGAAGATAGCCAGAAAAGCGCTCGAGAAGTGGCTGAAAAAAGAAAATCCCACTGCCGAGGCGCTCGTTTTTCTGGGGCAGGCCCGGCTTTATCTGAAAGATGAAAAGGATGCAGAGAAATCTTTCAAGGCGGCGCTCAATCTAGATAAAAACAATCTCGCAGCGCTGGAGGGTCTGTGCGAGGTCTACCTGATCCGGGGTAAGAAGAAGGATATGGTGAAAACGCTGGAAAACCTGAAGTCTGCCGCACAGGACAGCAGCAAAAGCCTTTATTACGAGGCTCTTGCGGTTGACCGTTTCGAGCTCAAAGGCTACCCGGAAACTTTTTTCTGGGATACCCTGGAAGAACTTGTGCGTTCCGACCCGACAGATCACAATACCCTGAATGTGCTGTGCGACGCCTATATCAATGATGCGTTTCTCGAGCGCGGCATCCTGTTTCTCACCGAGTTACAGGATATGGCAGGCGACAAGCCGGTCTACCTTTTCCAGCTTGCGCGAATCTATACCCATGCCGGGGATAAAGAGCTGGCGCGGGAGATGTTCAGAGGGATAGAGGCGGGAGGTATCGAAAAACTTACTTCCCGCCAGCGGTTTCTGATGTGCCAGGAACTTTTCCGCCTTGAGGAGAACACCCTTGCCTGTGAGGCCTATTTCAGCGTTGCGCGTGATATGGATGACGCCCTGGCTGAGGAGGTTTTCATCGACCTGAAGGATTTAACGACAAGTGATCAAAGAAGACAGTTCAAACTCACTCCCACAGGCAGGAAGGGTATTTGGCTGATCTTGTTCTGGGGCAGGAAAGATCCCACCCCGACAACGGTCAAAAACGAGCGCCTGATCGAGCACTACCGCAGAATCGAGATTGCCCACGACAAATATTACAGTCCGTTACGCCCCGGTTACGATGAGCGCGGCAGAATCTATATCAAGCACGGTGAGCCGGATCAGAAAATCAGTTTATCGGGCAACTGGGCAATAAGAGAAAACGAAAGCTGGCTTTACAGCAAGAACAGGTCCAATCCGCTGATCTATAATTTTGTGGAAAGAAATAATTATTACCGGATGGTTTACCGTCTTGAGGAAGCACTGATTCCGGACCTCCAGTCAGAGATCGATATGGGGGGCCGCAATATCGAGGCTCTTTTCCGCTCGCGGGGCGAGATCCATCCGAAATATGACCAGCTTGCCAACGAACTTCATAATTTCAGAGGCAACATCGAGTATGCGCGGCGTACCACTATGATGGACCTGTTCCACGACGAAGAAATGCTCACCGAGCGCGGATTTACCGAGGGAGAGACCACCGAGACATTCGAATTCGAGTTTGAAGAAGACCCGATGAATTTCTACTACTACCCGGCCACAGTCATAGGCACAGACTCCCTGACCGCTCTGGGAGTCTATTTCGCCCTGCCGACCGACCAGGTGAGAGTGCCGGACCCATTCGGAACCGTGGAAATTCCCGTGGAACTGGAAGTGGTGCTTTATGACAGCTGGTGGCAGGAAGCGGCCAGGGTCACGCAGGAAAAAACTTACCGCATACAGACTTTTGTTGCCTCCCGGGAAAACATGATCCCGGACTTGCTCTCGCTAAGTGTAAAACCGGGTAATTACCACATGGCAATAAGGCTGAAACAGACCCAAAGCAATCTGATGCAGATCTATAAGAGCAATTTTTATGTGGATTCTTATAACAGCCCGGACAGCCTAAATATCAGCGACCTTATCCTCGCAGCCGATATAGTTGAAGACAATACTCCGAGCAAATATAACCTGCGCGGGCACAGGATCTTTCCGATGCCCGCGGCTTCTTTCAAGCAAAACACGCCGATCTATGTCTATTATGAACTTTACAATCTCGCCGGAGACCAGCAGGGAACCAAGCATATCAAGGTAGACTATATTGTCAGTTCTACAGGAAGGAGCTTGAGCGCTGCCAGGAAAATAATTTCCGCTCTAGGTCGGTTGATCGGCGTGCGCAACGAGGTGGGCAAGGTGATTACAACATTTGAACACGAGCTGATTCGTCCAGGTGATATCGATCCGATATATATTTCAATCGATCCTGCCGAATATCTGCCTGGCACCTACAATCTGATGGTAGCCGTACAGGACAGTCTGAGCGGCCAGAAAGTCTCTAAAGATGTGACTTTCCTGATCACGAAATAGTAGTTGTAGCCTCTTTCAGCGGCAGATAACACGCCTTTATGGCAGGATGTCAGGTATTTCGGCTGCGCCACGAATGTCAGGTTAGATAGTTACGATATTAAGCAGGGAGGTGATGTTTCTCAGCACTTTGGCGGCGATCAGATAGAGTATTACGAATATGGATATGATCAGCAGAATATTGACCGCATTATGAAAATAGTACATGAATTGTTCCTTCCACTCATCCATTGCCTGTTATCCTGCATGGGAATAGCCCAAATTACGGCATGATTCCTGCATAAATGAATATCAACTGCTTTAAAAAATAAAAAGATTGTAAAAAAACTTGACAAGAAAGACAAAAAAGTGTATATTTTCTAAACTTTTTTGATTTTTTCTTTGAAAATTGGTTGCAATTTTTTAATTCAGGAAAATCGTTGAGGTAATTTATCTGACTTTTTAGCCTTAAAACTTTCGTAAAATATTCTGGTTTGATTGGTAAAGCAATCTTTTATTGATTCCACTGAAAAAACGGCTTGGCCCCAGCCATAAGTTGACTTTCAACTGGTCGCTTTTCCGGAGAAGGAAGATTGCTTTTTTTTATATCTTATTTGGGATGGTTTTGATTTGGACACCTGAAATACAGGTTATAGCAGGAAATAACAGGGCTTGGAGCCCTTTCGATACAGGAGACATAATCTATGTTTAAGTTGTTATTGAAACTTAGAATCTACCTTAAAACAAGGTATTGTCTGCGAGATGGCTGCTACCGGAATAGTTGGATAAAAAAGCTTTGGGGCTCTTCCCACAACTTCCTTTTCAGCCTGATTGCTGTTGCGCTTGTGGCAACAGTGGTACATGGCGTGTACCAGTTGCCTGGGGAATCGATTTCGCTTGAAACCAAAATCAGGGCCGGGAAGGTTATTCCGGAGAATGAGGTGCCTTTGATTGCTGAGGCAATAGCGATGCGCGCCTCTGCCGTGGAGAAAAGCAGCAGAATTAAGATATGCAAGGAGATCAGGAATTATGCCAACGGATTCGGTATCGATCTGAACCTGGCGAAACTGATCTATGATATAAGTAAAGATGAGCAGATCGATCCCGAGCTTATTTTCAGGATCATCTGGGCCGAAAGCAGGTTCAAACCAGACTGTGTGGGCATCGTGGGCGAGATCGGACTGATGCAGGTAAGGTATGGCACCGCGCTTACCATCGATCCTGGAGCCACGCGCAATAAGCTGTTCGACCCGGCCTACAATATCAGGATCGGGATCAAGCACCTCAAGGATCACCTTCATTTCTACAGAGGGGATAAAAAGCTTGCCCTTTTAGCCTATAACAGGGGACGGGGAAGGGTTAACGAGTTACTTGGCATGGGGATTAATCCGGCTAACGGTTACGCTTCCAAGGTGCTCAATACCAGGCTTTAGAGCTGAACTGAAGAAGGAATCCCGCTCCGTTCTGTTTTTCAGGGGCGGGATTTTTTTTGCCGGGCAGGATAATAGATTAGTACAGAGTTCTCTTGACTTGTTCAATCCGAATCAGAGATATCTGGCAGGAAGTGGAATGGCGTGATTTCCTGAACCTTGTTGACGATCTTGATTAAAATCGGGGTAGACTTGTTCGGCCCGGTGAATTTATTATCTGGAGAAACGTTTTCTGCCAGATAAACTATCATTGAAACGAAGAAAATACTCTTGGCCAGGCCTATCGCTCCCCCGGCGATCCGGCTCAGGTAGTTCGTTTCGGCCTCTCCCATGTTCTTATTCAGAATCCAGCCCATAATTTTGACCGCTAGCCAGACAATGAGAAACACAGCCACAAACCCGGCAATATTTCGTAACGGGCCATCCGGCGGGAAGATCTTTTCGAACCAGCCGGCTCCCAGGGTGTAAAAATTAATGGCGGAAATAATACCTGCCACCAGGGCCAGTAGACCGAAAAATTCGAGCAGGAATCCCTTGAACAGGCCCTGGAGGATAAAGAAAAGGAAGATAATAATGATTATAAAATCAACTACAGTCATCTGAAACCGCGCATCACTGTTGATAGGGGTAGTTAAGCCGGAATTGTGAGAAATTTTAGAAATCAGCTTCATTTTAAGTCCATGCCTTGACAATGTCAACCACTAAGGATAATTTAAATTAGCAACTTAGGTGAAAGGGGGCGACACGGTTTCGACGAGGATATGAGGCAGGATATAGCGGCATGCCGGGGACCCGTACCCCGTTACCAAATGGGAAACCACATAACTGCCAACAACGAATTGGCATTGGCTGCTTAACTAAAGGCAACCACGTCTGTCGCGTGATCCCCGCCTGTGGAGCTGCGCCGGATGTCGAAAAAGCAGGCTGGCTTCCCGGGGTGCCGGAACCCGGGGAGTGAGACTCGTTCCGGCTCTGCCGGGCGGCTAACTCTGTCGGTGGAGTGGCTGTCCGGTGAAATCCAAGCATCGACTAAGCATGTAGATGCTCTATCTGGCCTATCTTCGGACGTGGGTTCGATTCCCACCGCCTCCACCAAATTAA
>JAUVUV010000410.1 GCA_030604975.1 Candidatus Glassiibacteriota bacterium
ATTTCAACCGCCGGGCGGACACATGGGTCCGCCCCTACAGGATTTGATTGAATTTATGAATAATGACGGCTGACTCGAGTCATTCTGTTTTTCATTAGTAATCAATAATTTAGAAAATCGGCCAGAGAATTTATGAATAATCAGGGTTAGTCGGCTTTTACATGTCATCCAATTTTAATGTGTTTAATGTGGGGGCAAAAGGTAAATTTTTACGCTCTTTACTTTTCAGAATAGTAAATGATTCCTGGCTCGAGAGCATCGCAAGCTCCATCGGAGGATCGGCATATTTTAATTCCTTTTCAGAGCGCCTCCATTTGTTATATATTTTAAATGAGGTTTCTGATTCAATGAAAACCACTTTTTTTACAGCTCTTTTCCTTTGTTTTTTCGCCGGCAGCTCGTTTGCCGAGTGGCGGCTTGAATTATACGGTGGCGTCTTTTTCCCCGGAAGGTCCGATATCACCGTAAAACGGCCCTTGGCTGGGGATAATGTCACCTACCGTGATCTGGCCTGGGATGACCGCTCTTTTGAGAAACCGATCTACTATGGCTACCGGATAGGATATTTTTTCGGCGACCAGGACAGGACAGGCATCGAGCTCGAACTGGTACACGCCAAGATATATTCCGATCCGGACTCGCATCTTATGGCCTCAGGCCTGATTGCCAACCAGCCGGTAGACGGCCTGCGGCGTCTGGGAGAGCACATCCAGCGTTTCGACCTTTCGCACGGCCATAACCTGCTGATGGTGAATTTCGTGCGCAAAGCGGCGCCCTGGCGAGAGGGGACTTTCAGCTCCACACGGCCTCACCTGGTATTCCGCGCTGGAATCGGCCCCTGTATCAGCCACACTGAAAGCCTTATAGAAGACAGGTTCAAGGATGGGTACGAGATCGGGGGGCTCGGCGTGCAAGCTGCTGCGGGAGTGGTCATGCCGCTGGCGAATAATTTTTACCTCCCCTTCGAATATAAATACAGCTATAGCTGGCTGCGGGATCTTGATATCGTTCAGGGCAAGGCGGATATGAATGTGGGCGGATCCCACCTGGCCTTTGGTGCCGGAGTCAGATTTTAATCCAACACATAATATTCCAACCAAATACGGCAAGATTTGAATATCCTTCTGCTCAACTCAGTTCACGGCAAATATCCGCGAGGAAAAGACTCCTGGGTCAGGGCCACGGAGGCTGCGCTGGGGGCACTGACACACAGAGAAGTCAGCCTCATTGCCAGCCTGAATCTTCCCTCCTGGGAATTACCGGCTTACCTGGCAGGGGCTTTCGGAATGAAACTTATCCTTGTGGTTCCCGGACCAGAAATGACGCCCGGCGGCCCGCAATATGAAATTCTGCTTGAGGATTTCAACCTTGACAGGAGAAAGACCCGGATGGTTTTTACCGGAGCAGGACCGGAAAAAGATTTAATGGTCAGACGAGACCGGCTGGCCTTTGAGCTTGCTGAGATTATTCATCCTATTTCCATCCGCCCTGGGGGGAGGCTGGAACAACTGCTGGAAGAGTACTGCAGCGGGAGAGCCGAAATCCGGGATAAATGGCAGATCAAGTGGCAGCGCGGAGGCTGGCATCCAAGGTGCGAGCTTGGGGCCAGGGCGCTTAACCCGGCTTTGAGGCAGATAGATTCAGGCTGGCTGTTTCACTGGACACGCAGTAATCCCGGCAGGTGGGCCGATGAACCTCCCTGGCAGTTTTACAAGGCTTTGCTCGCCGAACCGGAAACCTATGTTCGCCATGCAAGGTCCACCCTGGCGCGGATTGTCAGCCAAAGGTGCCTTCTGGGAAGCTCCTGGAACATGCCGGGCGGACAGGCCGCTGTGAGCTTTACCGCTTTGTCCCCCGCCGAGGCGGTTCCACTGATGCGTTGGCGGAGGCGATACACTCGCTACAGCTTCGAGCCTTATGGCCTGGCGTTCAGGTGCAAGTCTCTCACAAAACTGGGCGCAAGGCCGGTGGAATACTATCAGCCGGGCCGGAAACCTACAAAAGAACGCGAGACGCTTTTTTACCAGAGTATGGGCAGAGTGGGTGACTGGAAAGAGGAAAAAGAATGGCGCCTGCCCGGGAACCTGGATCTTGAGCAAATACCTGAATCGGATATGCTAATAATTGTGCCTGACCGAGAGGAAAAGACAAAACTGGAACGGCAACTGAAAGTTCCCTGGCAGATATTTAATCTGTTCGAAAAATAAATCGGCTTGCAACCGCTGTTAGCCTTGCAGGCCTAATGCTTGGCGTAACGGCCCATCAGTTCGCACTCGTCCAGGATGTGGCCCTCCATGGCTTTAAGAAGCTGGGCTTTGGTTGCTCCTGCTTTCAGGCCGAGTACCGTGTCGAGAGCGTAGAGGCGGAAAAAGTAGCGGTGTGTGCCGCTTGGCGGGCATGGACCCCCATAACCGATACGTCCCCAGCTGTTGGTACCCTGCACCCCGCCGCCTGAGATCGGATTAGCTTCGGGGACATCCTCCGGCAATTTGTTGCATTCCGCCGGTAAATCGTAAACCACCCAGTGAACCCAGGTGCCCATCGGAGCATCGGGGTCATCGAAAATCAGAGCGAAACTCCGGCTCCCCTCCGGTACTCCTTTCCATTCGAGTGGGGGGGAGATATCGTTCCCTTTGCAGGTGTAACGGTCAGGTATCATCTCCGCGTGTGCAAAAGCCGGACTTGCAATCTGCATGCTCATCTTGGACCCCTTTTTAGGTGGTTCAGCATGGAGGCCGGAAAAAAATACCGCTACAATCACCAAAAATGCGATAGCCGCCTCACTTACCCGAAAGCAGGCTCGCAAATTTGTTGGGCTTAGTGATACTGCAAGCAATACCACTACCCATCTCGATGGAGAAGTTAAAAAAGCCGGATATCTTGAATCCGGATCACCAACTATATTATTCTATAATCTGAATCTTTATTTTACAATAGTAATCTGACTACCAACATCCTGGCTTGCCAACACCATTTAGCCCGGATTATTGATAAATCAGTAAGATGTTATGTTTCCCCGGGGCCTGGGGGGGGGCGGCGGGCGCATGAAATGCGCGCCGTTGCAAAAGCGCAACGGTCTGTGCGACTCCGAGTCGCC
>JAUVUV010000386.1 GCA_030604975.1 Candidatus Glassiibacteriota bacterium
CGCATGAAATCGGATATCAGCCGGGTCAGCGGCCTGTATATCGTGCTGACAGAGCGCAGGGTCTATTTCTTCGCCGACACGACTGTTAATATAGATCCTAACGAGGAGCAACTGGCTGAGATCGCCGTCTATGCCGCTGATGCAGCTCACCGTTACGGGTTCGAGCCAAGAGTGGCGATGCTCTCGTTCTCCAATTTCGGCAGCAACAAGCACCCGTCTGCGGTCAAGGTACGCAAAGCTACCGAGCTGGCCCGGCAACTGCGGCCGGAATACATGTTTGAGGGAGAAATGCAGGCCGATACCGCACTGGACGCCGAGAAAATGAATGAGTCTTTCCCCCTGAGCCAGCTGAAGGGAGAGCCGAACGTGCTGATTTTCCCTGACCTGCAAAGCGGAAATATCAGCTACAAACTTCTGCGCCATCTAGGCGGGGCGCAGACGATCGGGCCCGTGCTGATGGGCATGCGTAAACCTGTGCATGTGCTCCAGCGGGGTGACGATGTGGAGGATATCGTGAGCATGGCCGCGATCTGCGTTGTCGACGCCCAGGAGAGCCAGAGTTGAATTCCGGGGGGAAAGCCAACTGTGCAGGAAAATGTGAACAAAGGTAACAGAAGCGAAAAGCCGCTTATCTCAGTGGTTATTGTCAACTGGAACACCCGTGAGGAGCTCGCCCGCTGCCTTGATTCGGTTTCCAGGCACCACCCTGAGCTTGAGGTTCGGATCACAGTGGTCGATAACGCCAGCAGCGACCACTCTGCCGGTATGATCAGGGATGAGTTTCCCCAGATCAACCTGATCGCCAACCGGGATAATCGTGGTTTCGCAGCGGCCAACAACCAGGCGTTCGCCCGGCTCGACCGGGAGAGCCGTTTTGTCCTGGTTCTCAACCCGGATATCGTTTTTACCCGGAACACACTCCAGCCGCTGGCCGATTTCCTGCAAAGCCGTCCGGATGTCCACGTGGTGACCCCAAGGATTCTCAACGCGGACGGCAGCATTCAGCGGGGATGCCGCAGACGTGATCCCAGGCCCTTGATGATGCTCTCAAGCCTTCTCGGCCTGAGTCGCCTTTTCCCGAAAAGCAAACATTTTTCCGGATATACATATGGTGATATCCCTGAGGAGCTAACCCACGAGGTTGAGGCGGCAAGCGGCAGTTTTCTTTTTTTTCGGCGTGAAGTGCTGGATGTGGTTGGTGGTTTCGACGAGCGGTTTTTCCTCTATGCAGAGGACCTGGACTGGTGCCTGAGGGCGCGAAAGAAAGGCTTTTCGATTTATTATTATCCGGAAACGAGTGTGGTACACCAGCGTGCAGCGAGCAGTGCGCAGCGTCCCCTGGCCAGGCTCTGGCACATGCATTACACGGCGTTTCTCTATATCGGCAAAAACCGGAGGCAAGAATACTCGCTATTCATACGAGCCTTTCTCTACCTGGCCCTGGGTTGCCGTCTGGCTCTGATGGCTCTAATCTTGCCTTTTCAACTGGTAGGGGAAGCTCTTTTCAAGGCAAAAGAAAAAGAACAAAATGCCGATATAAAAGATTGAACATTAACCCCAGCCGGATTGTCATAAGTAAATTGTTATAAGTAATATGGAATAAAAAGAAAAACCGGTTTTGAATGATGAATGTTGGGAAAACTGAAAGAGTAATATACTGGTGCGTATGTTTTTCATTGTTGCTGACAGTGAGGATTGCACCTTTGCTCGCCCAGCAGCAGCCTCCAGTTGAACCTCCCGCCCGGGCGGACACCGCGACGGCGGCTGATACCTCGGCTCTTCCTCCCACGCCGGCAGCGCAGCCCGCGGCCGGGCTAATACCCGTTACCAGGGAATTCGACTTCTCGATCGGATACAATATTAAGATCACTGTGCGCATGGCACCGGTCTACCAGGACTCCATCCTGGTGAGCGAGATTATCGCCTATCTGCCAAAGGAAAGCGTGGTCGGTGTGATCAGAGAGCTTGATAACTGGTACAAGATCGAGTTCGGTCCAGAGGAAGACCGCCAGCAGGGCTGGGTGATTTCATACGGCGTTGAACGGACTCACGAGCTCGAATACATTATCACCGACCGGGAAGATATTAACCGCTGGGTCGGGCAGCGTGTGATCGTGGTTGCTGGTGAAACAGCAGTGCGCTCGTTTCCCTCGACAGCTGGGGAAATGCTGATCAGGGCGTACCGCAACGAAATATTTCCCATTGCGGGTGAGTCGCAGGACTACTACATGGTGGAACTCTCAAATAAAGTTAAAGGCTGGGTCTGGAGAGGAGATATCGAAATATATGTCGAGCCGAAATACTCCAGGGATGAGGTGCGCACAATGATTCAAACCGCACGGGATCAGAAGAACAGGATCGGCGAACTAATAGATCTCATGGATGACTTTGAGACGCGTAACAGTACAGTGGAACTGGAGCTTAAAACCCTTCAGAGACTTCATGAAATGGGTGCGGCAGCTGGGGCAGCCGAGGCCGCAAGGTTGGAACGCAAATTCTTTTTCCAGTTCGATTCCCTTAAACAGCACACCTCCCTGCGCGCTGGTTTTCTCAAGCAGAGTTTCGGGAGCAAGCTGGGCCTGACCTCGACCATGTTCAAAGGTATCGGTCTCAATTACCGTTTGTCTGACCGAATGAGCCTCGATATCGGCTACCTGTTCGGCGATCCTGCTGTTAAAGAGCCCGGCGCAGAGCAGGCCGCCCTGCCGGCGAGCCTGGCCGGACTGGACACCCTGTCGGTTACTGGTACTTTCTGGCAGGCGGGCCTTCGTTACGGGTTCGGCAGTCTGCCGGGAGTACCGCTGCTGAAAAGCATGGACAACTACCTTTACACTGGTGTTGGCTACCTGAGCCTGGAGTCCACGGCTGACGGGCTGACCGCCACGCAGAACCTCTGGGGAGCAGTGTTCGGCTGGGAGTTCGGCCGGAGGATCTTAAACCACCTCCAGTTCGAGGCAGGCCTGAGAGTATTTTTAACCTCCGCGGAGGTGACCGATGTCCAGTTCTCCGGTACCCCATTGCTTAAAACAGAGAAGGTATTCCTTTTCAATCCGGCCTTTTACGGGGGTGTGATTTGGCGTTTTTAATCCGTGAATGGCTTACAGCAGCCAGCCTGTGCTGCCTTCTTTGCTTTCTCGGCTGTTCGGACGGAGACCTCACCTCCGTATCTGCCAGGCTTGTTGACACCCAGCGTGGTGCGAACCTTACAAGAACTCAGCTGAGCGGACTCTGGAAAGGGGAGCTATTCGCACCCGATGGTATCGGCA
>JAUVUV010000490.1 GCA_030604975.1 Candidatus Glassiibacteriota bacterium
ATGAAATGCGCGCCGTTGCGCTTGCGCAACGGTCTGTGCGACTCCAAGTCGCCCAGCCGCCGCCTCCCACCCCCCCCTCGGTGGCTGATAAAAAACTGAATATAAGTGACTAGCACTGTCAAGGTCTGGGTTTCATGAATAGTCCGGGCTAACTCGATCGCAGGCTATTCCAGCCAGCCAGCGATTGCATCCATGTAATTCTCCGGTTTGACCGGAATGATCTTCAGATATTGAGCGGCATTTATTTCCTTGTAAACCAGGCGTGGAAACTCGAATTCGCGGCTGAACAGATCTTCGGAGGCGGTCTCTTTCATCTGGTCTTTCGGTTCGATCATCAGGAGTTTCCTGGGAGCGATACAGGCGGCCAGGTCCGGAAGGTCATAGGCGGTTAATGCTCCGGACACAGCACAGGAGAAACTCCACTCGTAAAACCTGTTCATCACAATAGAGCGATATGAAACAGGGGAGCCCAACAGCGCTATTTTCTCAATCGACTTGTCGAAAGCGGCGGCGTGCAGCAGAGCCGGGCACAGCTCATCGAAAGCGAGCGCGCTGACCTGGCCTCTGCTCAGCCAACGGGCGAATTTCGCCACTCGTGAGATATCCCCGGCCTGGACACCTGGAATGCTCTTGCCGACAAGCATTGCAGCAAAATTGGATGACCCGGATCTGTCCGCTGTTTCACCAGTGCCGATCACATCAGGAGCGACAACCATGAATCCGTGTTTGACAAGCTTTTCGATTTCTCCCCCGGGTGCTGCATCGGTTGATTTGCCGTCGGGATGCAGATATATTACGACCGGATGTTTCCCTTCACCCTCAGGGTCGAATACAAGCAGAGGAATAACGTATTTGTCTTCGGTTTCCAGGGCAAACATCGAGACAGTGTAGCCCTCCCTCTGGTATCTTCCCCGGCGCACAATCGCACCCGCTCCGGGCGGCACTTCATATCCGGAAAGTTCTCTTGCTTTTTGCCGAACAAGCTCCAGATGAGATTCGCTATTCTTTCGCGAAGCCTCGATATTATTCAGCAGGGCTTGCGTTTCTTTCTTATTCAGGCTGAATGCCGTCTCCCCGCCCAGGGAGGTCGAGATCTGCCCGGTTTCTGTCGCATGGAGCTCTTCAGGATCCAGTATTTCAACCTCTGTATCCGCTGAGTCTCCAGGCAACTCGAGTGTTTTCTGGAAAAAGGAATATATCGCCTCTCTGGTTTTGCGCGTGTAGCCGTGCTCGAAATCGTCCACTGCTATATCTATGTTTTCCTCTCTGCCGAAAGCCCGGTAAGCCTGCTTCACTTCACCGTAGGTTTCAATCGCTCCCTGGATACTGAAAAAATCGCGGGTCGTGCAGACTATCATGGCGGGTTTCGGCGCTTGAACCTCGAGGTAATCGGCATGAGTTATCCCGTTGACCACCCCGTGGTAGAGGTTCTGCTCTGCATCCTGCGGGCCGATTGATTCCAGCAGCCTCCTTAATCCGGTAATGTAGTTGGTGGGTGCGGCGGCTTTCAGCCTGTCGTCCATCGCCCAGATATACGAGGTCTGGGTCCCGCCGCCGGAAAGCCCGGTTATGCCGATTCTTTCAGGGTCGACTTCCGGACGAGTCAGAAGGTAATCCACCGCTCTGATTCCATCCCAGGTGAAATACCTTGCCAGGGACGCCCCTGAAATAAAACACTGGCGGCCGACATAGGAATGCTCCGAGGTTGCCCCGCCGATTATGGACTTTTTCTTTTCCGGGTCATAGTACTGAAGTCTTTCTCCCTGGCCGATCGGGTCGATTGCAAAGACAATAAATCCCTTTTTCACAAGATTATGGATCAGCCTCTGGTAGCCCTTGCCCCTGAACGCGATACCCGTATGTCCGATTACATTCAGGATTGCCGGCCTTTTCCCGCTAATTCCGTCGGGAATGAAAAGGCAGCCGGTGACATAAAATTTCGGCAACGATTCAAAAATGATCTTCTCAATCCGGAAGCCATCCTTTTGTACAATTCCGGTAACCTGCGGATTAAGGGGCGTTTTTTCCGGGAACGGCCCGATGATTTCGTTTAAAATTTCTTTTACTTTCTCCTGCCTTTTCTTCCAGCCTATCTTTGTGCTTAGAATTGCTACTTCCCGTTTCCTTTGATCGAGACAGTCAAACGCCTCCCGGTTGAGATAATGAATCAGCATGTGTTTGCCGTCACTCCACTCGACCCACCTGCGGAATACCTCCAGATTCTCTTCCTGGGCAAAAGCCGGGGTGCTCGTGTTTGCGAGAAAAACCAGAATACAGATGAAGAAAATGAGGGAAAGTTCTCTGACACCTTTCAACACTCTCATGAAGACCTCCTGGATCAAGGTGGTTGGTGCAAGAATACTGGTTTTAAAATATCAGTAACGGTATGGTTAATAAGCCAGAAAATTAATTGCGAAATGTTTGAATCTTATCAATCTGTAACGGAAAACTGATATA
>JAUVUV010000492.1 GCA_030604975.1 Candidatus Glassiibacteriota bacterium
AACACATTCAGGCTGTGGGAAGATGATTCCTGACGGTATCTGGTGGAGAATGAACTGTTCGCCGTCCACCACCACCGTGTGACCGGCGTTTGCTCCCCCCTGAAAACGGGCCACTATATCCACTCTGTTTGCCAGATAATCGACAATTTTGCCCTTGCCTTCATCGCCCCACTGGGATCCGATCACTAGTAAAGAAGGCACCTACACCCCCGGCTATTGTTAAAGGAATCGAAAAAAATGTCTCAGGGAGTAAGTAACAACAGCAAATTAAAATACTTTCCGAGGCTGTTTATGTCAAGCGCTAAATCCTGGGTGTGTGGGCTGGCTTTCCGTGCTGAAAAGGGGGCTTAAGCTAAAGGCCGGTCGGAGCTTGCAGAAATTCTGTTTCCAGGGCGAAGCGGCTGGCGAGATGGCTGGCAAGCTCTTTCAGTCCTGGGGTTTCGGTAGCGTAGTGGCCGGCAAATACGACATTCACGCCGAACTCTTTAGCAAAGTGATACAGCGTGTGGCTCGACTCACCGGTGAGGAAGGTATCGATCTTTTTGCTCAACGGCTCATCCAGGATTTTGCTGCCGTAACCCGAGATAATGCCCACCCGCTCGACTGCCTCGCGACCGAAAGGCAGGACCCGGCTTTTCGTGTCCAACTGACGGTCGACCGAGGCGATGAAAAGGGAAAAATCCAGCGGCTCAGGGGCGTGTGCCAGCGTACCTATGCCCATCCCGGATTCTGTGGTTAAATTATCTTTGATTTCAAGTCCGAGAGCGCGTGCGATAGCCGCACTGTGGCCGAGCTGAGGATGGAAATCCAGGGGCAGGTGGGCGGCATATAGCGAAATATCCGAATCGAGCAGCAGCTTTATCCTGCGCCGGTGAGTGCCAGCCAACGGCAATGGTTTGCCCCAGAAAAGGCCGTGGTGCACGATCAGCATCTGCGCGGCCGCCTTGATACACATGCTGAATGTCTGTTCGCTGGCGTCCACGGCAAAAGCAATCCTGCTGATCCTGTTGGTACCCTCTATCTGAAGGCCATTGAGAGATGAATCAATTTTCTTCCAGAGCTCGAGCTCCAGAAGTTCATCGAGGTATTTTACCAGTTCTCCGCGCTTTGCACTCAATTTGAAGTTCCCATTTCCGAGATATCAATCAGGCACAGCCGGTGGGTTCTGATAGTTGATCCAGCAAATTCTAAATGGTAACCTTTCTCACCAGTTGTATTCCCTTGATGGCTCGCAGCTTTTCGACTACCTCGTCAGGTATCGTTGAATCGACACTGATCAACGAAAGAGTATTTTTCATGGTATCTTCACGGCCGAGCCTGTATTCACCGATATTGATCCCGGCGTTTCCGAGGCAGGTGCCGACCTGACCGATAATTCCCGGTACATCGGTGTTCTTGATAGCCAGCATGTATCCCCTGGGGTTGACATCCATGTAAAATTCGTTGATCCGTACTATCCGTGGCAGCTCGTCACCAAAAACTGTGCCTTCGATCAGACATTTTTCCTTATCAGTGGTAATCTTACAACTGACCAGATTAGTATAATCCGCGTTTTCGGTTTCCACGCTGTTGACCTTGATACCCCGCTGGCGGGCAAGATAGGCTGCGTTGACGAAATTGACATTCCCTCCTGTTGCTGGTGTTAGCAGGCCCTTGAGGAGGGAAAGCCTGATCGGCTGAAGCGCCTCGGCACACTCTCCAGAGACGCTGATTTCAACTTTTTTCAGTCCACCGGAGACGAACTGGGCGGCAAAAATGCCGATTCTTTCGGTCAGTTCGATGTATTGTTTGAAACGCTCGAGCAGGCCGAAATCGCTGATCGGCAGATTCACGGCGTTGTCGAACGCACCGCCCTCTAAAGCCACCAGTATTTGCCGGGCAATCTGCACTCCTACGTTGATCTGGGCTTCCATGGTGGAGGCACCCAGGTGGGGAGTGGCGACAAAGTGTTCATCGGCCAGAAGTTCTTTGCATTCAGGTGGTTCCTTGGAAAAGACATCCAGGGCGGCGCCGGCGATTTTTCCTTGGGCAAGGGCCTTCTGAAGGGCCTTTTCATCTACAAGTGCGCCCCTGGCGCAATTTATCAGGAAAGCACTGGATTTCATCTTGCCGAGCATCTCAGCGTTAACCATGCCTCTTGTTTCATCGGTAACCGGTACGTGAAGAGTAATAATGTCCGCTTGCGCAAAAACCTCCTTCAGGCTTTTCAGCTCGATATCGACCTCTGCTGCCCGGTCGCTGGCGAAATAGGGATCGTGGGCGATGACTTGCATCCGGAAAGCCTGGGCAAAACGGGCCACTTCCGAACCGATCCGGCCGAGACCGATCACTCCAAGAACTTTGCCGTTCAGTTCGGAACCGATAAAATTGCTGCGTTCCCATTTTCCGGATTTGAGAGACTGGGTCGCACGGGGGATATTGCGCACCAGGGCCATAATAAGTC
>JAUVUV010000408.1 GCA_030604975.1 Candidatus Glassiibacteriota bacterium
CAGATGAAAGCAAAAATCTTTCTCGGTATCTCTACTTTCGCTTTGGCTTTGCTGCTGTCCGGAGGATGCGGCAGTCAAAGCCATGACCAGGGCTCTCAGGCCGGATCCACGGTAAAGGCTCCAGTATTCAGGGCCTCGCTTCAGCGATTTCCCATTTTTACTACGGCCATGGGCACATTAGAACCTTACGAAAAAGCCCAGCTTGCCACCCGGATCATGGGCCAAGTGAAGCGAGTGAACGTTGAGGAGGGAGACCGTGTGAGCGTAGGCCAGGTACTGATCCAGCTCGACAGCCGGGATATCTCCAGCCGGATCGAGCAATCGGAAGCCGGACTTGCCGCGGCCAGGAGCCAGTTCAACAATGCCCGCGCTTATTACGAACGAATCAAAAAACTTTACGAGGAGAAAAGCGCCACCAGGCAGGCCCTAGACAATGCCCGCACCCAGTACGAATCAGCGGAAGCCGCGGTCAGGGCGGCGGAGGGCAGGATTACTGAGGACAGGGCAGGTCTTGCCTACACCAATATCACCGCTCCGTTCGCGGGCTTTGTCACCTCCCGCAGCGTCCAGAAAGGCGACATGGCATCGCCGGGCATGCCCCTGGTAACCGTGGAAATGCAGGACAGCATGAAAATCCTTACTACGGTTAGTGAAAAGGACGTGGGAATGATCAATGTGGGCGAGGTGGCATGGGTGGAAACCGATGTTCCCGGGCTGGAAAGGCGCGAGGCAAGGGTGGAAGTGGTTTTGCAGGGAGGTAATCCCAAAACGCGCAGGTTCAAGGTTAAGCTGATAATGGCCAATGAAGACAGCAAGCTCAGAAGCGGCATGTTCGCCAGGGTCTATTTCAAGACCGGGTCGGTGCAAACGCTTGCAGTGCCTGACAGTGTGGTTGTCCGCAGGGGACAGCTCACCGGTCTTTTCGTCCTGGACGAGGAGAACCGTTTGCGCTTGCGCTGGGTCCGCCTGGGACGCACAAGAGGCTCCTCGGTCGAGGTTCTCTCAGGCTTGACGGCCGGCGAGAAGGTGGTTGCAGGCAGGTTGCGCCTGTTGCGTGAAGGTCAGACAGTAGAGGAGGTGCGTTGATGAGGTCAATGCAATTCGCAGGAAAGCTCAGCCAGAGTTTCATGGAATCCAAAGTCACCCCTCTTCTGGTTATCGCCGCGATTTTTCTCGGCTTAATTTCCCTGCTGATAACACCACGCGAGGAGGAGCCGCAGATCGTTGTGCCGATGGTCGATGTGATGGCAGGGCTGCCGGGAGCCACACCGGCCGAGGTCGAAACCCGGCTGGCCAAGCCGCTGGAGAAAATGTTCTGGGAGATTCCGGGTGTTGAATACGTCTATTCCATCTCCAGGCCCGAAGGCGTGCTCGTGGTTGTGCGATTCCTGGTGGGCGAGGACATGGAACGCTCGCTGGTTAAACTTTACAATAAACTCTACTACAACCTTGACCGGATGCCGCAAGGGGCCACTCCTCCGCTTGTCAAGTCCCGTTCGATCGACGATGTGCCGGTGCTTGCGCTCACACTCTGGAGCGACAAGTATGACAGCTACGAGCTGCGGCGCATGGCGGTCGAGCTGGGAGAAAAAATCAAGAAAGGTGAAAATGTATCGCAGATTACTGTTATCGGCGGACAGCGCCGGGTGCTGGCGGTCAACCTCGATCCAGAGCGCCTGAGCGCCTATGGCTTGAGCCTGCTTCAGCTTGTTCCGACCATCCAGCAGGCCAATGTGAATGTCCAGGCCGGAGCTTTCGATTCCGACAACCAGCGCTATCTGGTCGAATCCGGCGCGCCAGTGGCCTCGAAAGAGGAACTGGGCCGGATCGTGGTCGGAGTGCACCAGGATCAGCCGGTTTACCTGGAGGACGTGGCCGAGATCGTGGACGGCCCCGAAGAGGTGGATAATTACGTCTTTTTCGGTTTCGGACCAGCCGCCAGGGCAAAGGGAATAAATCCCGAAAAATACGGACAGCTCGAACATCCCGCGGTCACCCTGGCGGTTTCCAAACGAAAGGGGAGTGATGCCAGCCGGATTGCCGATGCTGCTGTCGAGAAAGCGGAATCTCTCAAAGGGATTCTCATCCCTCAGGATGTCAATCTCACGATTACCCGCAACTACGGCGAAACCGCGGATGACAAGGCCAACGAGCTGCTGTCCCACCTGATGATCTCGATCTTCGCTGTTACCGTGATTATCGCTCTTTCCCTGAGCGTGCGCGGGGCGATAGTCATCCTGATTTCAGTGCCGGTCACATTCGCGCTAACTCTTTTCACCTATTACCTGTTGGATTATACGATCAACCGCATGACCTTGTTTGCGCTGATCTTTGTCACCGGTCTTGTTGTGGATGACTCGATCATTATCGTGGAGAATATCTACCGGCACTATTCTCTCAAAGCTCTGCCGCCTTTTCAGGCTGCCGTGGCCGCAATTAACGAAGTGGGCAATCCCACGATCCTGGCCACGCTCACGGTAATTGTCTCGATCCTGCCCCTGGTGACTGTGGGCGGGCTGATGGGCCCCTACATGAAACCGATGCCGATCGGAGCCTCGCTGGCAATGACTTTCAGCCTGTTCGTGGCGCTGATGATCGCTCCATGGTTCGCCTACCGGCTGTTGCGAAAAAGCTATAGCGAAAGCCACGAGAAGCCGCTAAAGACAGAGGATACTTTCACCTACCGTACGTACCGGAAAATCATGCTGCCAATGATCAGTCGGCCCAAGCTGCGCTGGGGTTTCATTCTGGCAGTGGTCGTGGTCGTGGCCGCCTCCATGGGGCTGATGGCCGGGCGGCTGGTGGAGGTCAAGATGCTGCCCTTTGACAACAAAAGCGAGGTGCAGATTATAATCGACATGCCGGAGGGCACACCCCTGGAGCGCACTACCAGGGTTGCCCGGGAAATAGGCGGCTTCCTGCGCGGAGTGCCAGAGGTGACAGACTATCAGATCTACGTCGGAAATTCTGCGCCGTATAATTTCAACGGTTTGATCCGGCATTATTTCCTGCGCAACCAGCCCGAACTGGCCGACATCCAGGTCAACATGATCCACAAGCACGACCGTGAACGCCTGAGCCACGACATAGCCGTGAGTATCCGCGAACCCATCAC
>JAUVUV010000251.1 GCA_030604975.1 Candidatus Glassiibacteriota bacterium
ACCGCTGTTCCCTCGGCCCGGTTGCGAGCGGCTTTCAAAGAACAGCCGATGTTCGCCGAAACGCCGGTCGGCAAAGAAGTTCTGTGAATGATAAAAACCCCTTTGAATTGTACTAGCATATAGCCTGCCACAATATGAGCTATGTATTACCCTTTATTTTTTAAAGAGTTGGATAAACTCTGCTCGCTCATGTCTAAGGCAGGGTGCTCGAAATTGCACAGGTATTGAAAGATATCGAACATAATAAAACAAACATTCGAGAGATTACAAACGGATCGACCCATAGGGGAATACTGGCTAAATTCAGGTTCAAATCCGGAGAACTTTCCATGCTGAAGATGTTAAATGACTCTAAAGGGGCGCTTCACGAAGAAAGCGAGCGGCCTCTTCGGGCGGGGTCGGGTTGATAAACAGCCCGGTGCCCCATTCGAAACCCTGGGTAGCGCCAAGGCAAGGGATGATTTCAATCTGCCAGTGCCAGTCGTGGCTGAGTGTCGACCAGTAGCCGGCGCGCCTGGGCAACTGGTTAGTATTTGGTGAAGTATGAATATTCAGATTGAACGGCGGATCGCCGAAAAGGACGGCCAGCCTGCCGATTGCCTGGCAAATGATCTCCGCCGCGGGCCTGAGCAGCCTGTCATCCATGGTTGCAAAGTCATGGTGGTGTTTTTTCGGCATGATGTTCATCTCGAACGGGAAGCGGGAGGCGTAAGGCGCGAAACAGACAAAATCGTCATTTTGCGCCACAACGCGGCTGCCGTCGGCCAGCTCCTGGTCAATCAGGTCGCAGAATAGGCAGCGTTCCTTATTGTGGAAATGCTGCCTGGCCGTAGCCAGGGCCATGGCTGCGATAGGCGGTATAACCGGCATGGCGATAAGCTGGGTGTGCTGATGGTTCAGCGAGGCGCCCGAGGTCGCGCCGTGGTTTTTGAAAATTATCACGTAGCGGAAACGGACGTCCTCCTTGAGTGCGGCCAGGCGGCGGCGATAGGTTTCGATCAGGATTGCCAGGTGCTCCAGACCCATCTGCTGGAAGAGAACGTGGTGCTGTGGGTGGTCTACAATTATCTCATGGCTGCCCACACCGTTGATCCAGTCGTAATTCCCTTGAGCGCCGCGTTCTATTTCCTCAGTCCGGCCTGTCAGGGCAGGATACTTATTTGGGAGTACCCGTACTTTCCAGCCTGGGCGGTCAGGTTTGCTGCCTATGCGAACGGCGTAGATCTCGGGAGGGGTCTTTGATTCATGTCCCTCACAAAATGGGCAGAAGCCCTCATCAGGCACTCTCTGGGGAATCTCGAAATCCTTTGGAGCCCGTTTCCGGTCAACTGTGACAATAACCCACCTTCGATGGATGGGATCGTGTCTGAACTCAGCCATTCGCTCGCCCTTCTCTTTGAATGCCCAGTGGGCGGTTAAAGGTATAATTGAACGAACGAAGGGGAAAATGCGCTAAATACTATCTCCATATTACTATTTTACACCATCTCTGGTGCAAGTGTCAATATAACAAGATAGTTGTAATTGCTTAACTTTTTTCGCTGAAAAGTGTTAGAGTCAGTTTAAGACTTTTGGAGGACAAGGGATTCAGTTTTACCGGCCAAAGGGGGAGCAGACAGGTGGCTTGGTAAGTACGGTCGATGCCGCTCTCGCTCTGGCTCACTGTTTCCACAGGGTACTGAACGACACAGGAGGTGCGGAGCGAAAAGCCGAGCCTGAGGTTGACATTTTCGCGGTGGTTGAACACGGTGAGTTCCTTGCAGGCCTGCAGGATTGAACCCTGGGCCAGGCTCATTGCGCTGCCGTGCTCGCAGATGAGTCCGACTTTCGGGTCGGCAGGCCCGAGCACGGTCAAGTTGAAAGAGATGCCGAAAACAAATTCAAGCGGCTGTTTTTCGAGATTTTCCAGCCGGTAGGAAGCCTCAATTAAACGGGAGCCAGCGGCAAGGGAAAATCGCTTGCCAAGCCGGAAAGCAGCGTATTCGCCGGAGGGCAGCCGGACCTGGCCTGAGCGGTTAAGTGCGCAAGCAGCCCGCGTGCCTTTGCGGACCAAGAGACGCCAGTTCCAGGAGCTGTCGGCAAAATCACCCAGCTCTGCCGGCTCGCCCCTGGAGGCTTCCTGGAAATCCCGAGGGGTGCGCTCGAGAAAATGTTCCCTGAACATCCAGCGCGGGTAGGGGTCGTAAACGAACACATCCTGCGGCAGTTTCTCGGGGAACTGGCGTTCGTGGATGCTGGCATGACCGCGCTGGTCGCTTCCCTGCTCGCCGCCCTCGGCCATCTGGTAGTGGTATGCCTCGCGGCGGCGGGCCAGGGTGTCAATCAGGTTGAACTCGGAAGCGAAGTCGTCCAGCTCCACAACCGCCCCTCCACGCGAGGGCTTGATATAGAGGCTCAGATGCTCGTTGGCAAGCCTCACCTCAGGGTGGCCGTCCAGGTCGATGTCCGACTCTTCGCCTTGGATCCGCGGTATGCCCGAGCCGTCTTTTGCGATCAGCTTCTCGGCCTGGATCAGGCAGGTATAAACGGCCTTGCGCAGGTGGGGAAGGTAAAGCCCGCCGAAAATACCGTGCCAGTAAGCGCAGTTGCACTGGGCCATCCAGAGCCTGCGCAAGGCTGCGGGAAGCCGCTGAGAATTCTCCGCTTTTTCTCCAAGTGCGGTGTGCACCCGCCGGCTGGTATCCAGCATCCTTTTGTGCATCCAGCCGGATTCGGGGTACTTGGTCAGAAAATTGCGCCAAAAACTACCACGCAGGAATGGAGTGAAGGTTTCCAGCCTTCCCTCGGTTTCGAGTTCTAGTTTCAGCTTCTGGAGGCGTTCCCCGGCCTCGGCAGGCAGGGACCAGCCCCCCATCTCGAAATAGCTTGAGCAGGGAAGATAAACCTGGCCCGTGGAGGGTGTACTGTCGAGCACCTCGTTGAAAAAGACCGGCTCGAGCCAGTCGCTGGACTCGGTCAGGGCGGTGAAAAAGCGCTCCAGCCAGCCCTGGCGATAGACCCAGTCATGGGTGCCGGGCCACATGCCGAATTTTTCACCGTCATCGGCCAGAACTATCGCAGCGTGATCGGGGAGAGTGCGCGCCTTTTGTCGAAAATAGTCGATCACCTCCTCGAGGGGATGGAACGGGATGAGATAGCGCAAGCGCTGGCTGATCGGAAAGATCTTGACCATGGCACCGCCGTCCTCGCTCAGGTAGTATCCGTGGAGCTTTTCGGTATCGAAGCCTGCGGCAAGGAAATGGAAATCATCAACAGTGGTAAATTCCAGGCCGGCCTCGGCCAGCAAGCCCGGCAGACCCGGTTCCCAGATCCTTTCGGTGAGCCAGGCCCCGCGCACTTTCACGCCGAAATGTTTGGCCAGATAACGGCTCATGTACCTGAGCTGTCCCAGGCTGTCCTCACGCGGGATAACCGGCAGTATCGGCTCGTAATATCCGCCTCCGATGATCTCGAGCTGACCTTTTTTCAAAAGCCCGGAGATAAGGCTAAAGAACTCGGGGTGCCTCTCTGATAACCATTCAAGGAGGGGGCCGCTGTAGTGAAGAGAGACTTTCAGTCCTGGAAAACGGGCCAGGGTTTCCAGGAAAGGTTTGTAACTAACCTGGTAGCCGTGCTCGAACACATAGTCGAAATTTCCCACCGGCTGGTGGCAGTGAATTCCCAGTATGAAACGAAGTTTGCCGGTCACAGAGCTTGTCCCCTGTTTGGTTGAAATGCAAGTCTTAGGTAGATTAAGTCGTTTTCCACTTTTTTTCAAGAACAGATTCATTCAAACCGGAGCGGTCGCGTTCATTCTTGACAGGCCACAGACGGCTGGATATAATTGAACAGACTTTAAAACCTTTTGGTTTTAAAATGTTTCATCCTGCCCCCACCTTCACGTAACTGCCTATGGACAAAATAAAAACAGCCGTGGATGATCTGATCGAGGAGACCCGGATGCGGGAACTCGATGACGACCAGATCGAGTGGCGCGTGAGAAAGTTCACGGAAATATGCAGGGAAATGGTTGAGGCTCGTGTGGGGGATGTCCACAAGCGGAAAATGCTTATCGAGCGGCTTCAGATCATGGAATGCTTCTACGACCGCTCCAGTGTTAAGCAACCCGCAGCCGGGCTGTCCTCCAGAGAGGTGGAAGAAGGCCAGCGCAACAAACGCCTTCATAATCTCGTAAGAAAGCGGCGCATGGCGCTCGAGATGATCGAACATGCCGATCCGGAAATAGCACGGGAGATCAAGGAAACTCTGGAGAAAACTTTCGCCAGCCATATATCTGAGGGAAGGCGACCGGCGCCTGTTAATGATCGCCACAAAATCCAAGACTGTGAACTACCCTGCTTGAGTTCCCACCAATGGTATTTCCTTTATTTCAACCTGTTCCTGATGATCTGCCTTATCTGCGCGATCCTTCTCGTGGTCAAATAGAGTTTTTATTGACTATAGTTATTGTGAAAAGTATC